>JAHFBD010000046.1:835-12766 GCA_023250175.1 Candidatus Melainabacteria bacterium | reverse complement strand
TATTTCAAGCTCATCTTTTAGTTGGGGAAGACAACCGCATAAAAAATCACTTTGTAATAAGGGTTCGCCACCTGTTAAAGAAATACTATGATGTTTTACATTATTTAAATTTTTAAGTATTGATATTAAGTTATTTGATGTTATTGGATTATTTATAGTTTCATAAAGCCTAATACCTGGTTCTTTTTCAATACTACAAACTTCTGTCCGAACTAAACTTTCTGGGGTATCACACCATTTACATCGCAAATCACAAGCACTAAACCTAACAAAGAGTTGTCTTATACCAACTAATGGACCTTCTCCCTGAATTGCTGAATAAATCTCGCTTAGATAACATTTATCTATTAATTGCATACTTAAACATTCTATCAAGCTATAGAATCTCTAAGAAATTCAAAGATACTGTAGATATAAAAAGCACAATGTAATATTGCCATTTCCGAACGCCCTGACGGGAACCATTAACTTCTAATTAATGGTCGGATGGGCTGAGGAAAGGCAATATGGAGTATAAGATGTTTTTTGTATCCTCAAAACAAGTCCTAAGCTATAAATAACTTACAAAGTTAAAAAATGAAGGTATAATTAAACCCATTAATTAGAAAATTATGGTTACGGACTAGCTCTAATGTATAAGATCATAAATAAGCTTTTTGTGTGATTTATTTACCAAAAAGCACCATGTAAGGAAGAGCGAGTTGAGCATTAGTGCGAAACGAGCGGTAGGTAAAAACAAATTATGAAACCTAAAATTGGCATAATAGGATCAACAGGTTATACCGGTGTAGTTTTAACACGAATACTAATCAATCATCCAGAAGTAGAATTAACTTACTTATCTTCAGAACAATTTTCAAACAAAAATTACTCTGACGTTTATACAATGTTTTACGATAATTTTAAAGAAAAATGTAAACCAATCGATGTAAAAGCAATAGCATCCAGTTGTGACATGGTTTTTTTTGCTACTCCAAATGGTTTCTCCAAGGACTTTTTACCTAAATTAATACATGAAAACAACAAAATTAAAGTTATTGATTTAAGTGCAGATCTAAGACTTGAAAAGACTATTTCTTTTAATAAAAATCATATATTGAACATTACGTATGGGTTACCTGAAAGACATAGAGAACAAATTAAAACCTCACAAATAATTGCAAACCCAGGTTGCTATCCTACTTCTATTCTTTTAGGATTAACACCTGTTTTAACAAACAATTTAATTAATCCAAATTCAATTATTATTGATTCAAAATCAGGGGTAAGCGGTGCGGGCAAACAAGTAAAACAAGAGCTACATTTTTGTGAAGTAAATGAATCTTTTTCTCCTTATAATCTTGCAGGCAAACATAGACACATACCAGAAATAGAAAATGAAATCTTTAAACTATCAAATAAAAAAATTAATGTTGTATTTTCACCACACCTTTTACCAATTAATAGAGGAATAATTAGCACTATTTATGCTGATTTAATAGTTGAGAATGGTATCCGATTGAAACAAGAAGATATTTACAAGTTATATACAGATTTTTATAAAAATGAGTTTTTTATCAAGGTTTTACAAGAAGGTTCATACCCAAACACTAAAAATGTAAGATATACAAACTTTTGCCATCTTTTACCATTAATAGATGAAAGAACAAATAAATTAATTATAGTAAGTGCCATTGATAACATGGTTAAAGGAGCATCAGGTCAAGCTATTCAAAATATGAACATAATTTTATCTTTAAAGGAATCTCTCGGGCTTGATACTCTTGGGCAAATACCATAAGATAGCGTAGAAGAAGAACAGAATAGAAGCCATTTAGTCCTTATACCCCACATATTAAATGCCATGATTAGAAATTTTCAAGAACTAGTTTCTCAGATTAAGACCCAGGTCCCAATTCAAGAATTAATTTCAGAGTTTATTTCTGTAAAAAAATCTGGGAAAAATTATATTGCTATTTGTCCATTTCATAGCGATCACCACCCCTCATTACAAATCAGTCCACAAAAAGGAATATTTAAATGCTTTGCTTGTGGGGTTGGTGGTGACTTAATAACCTTTTATTGTTCAATAAAAAAAATCAAGTGGAATGAAGCTATTCCTGAATTAGCTTTAAAATATGGCTTTAAAGTCGAATATGGTGAAGAGGACAAAACAGAAAACAGAATAAAGAATCAGCTATATGAACTAAATCGAGTAGCTTTGGATTTCTTCAAAAACAATTTATTAGACCCCTTAAACTCAGAAGTCCTTACCTATGTAAAAGAAATAAGACAGCTTACACAAGATACTATAAATAAATATGAAATTGGATATGCCCCAAATAAGTGGGATAGCTTATTAACACACTTAATCAAGACAAAAAGTTATCCTACCGAGTTAATAATTGCTTCTGGATTATTTATCCCAAAAGAAAACCATGGTCACTATGACCGTTTTAGAAACAGGGTTATTTTTCCAATATACAATGAAATAAATAATATCGTAGGGTTTGGTGGTAGAACCCTATCAAATTCTCCAGAAGAAGCCAAATATATTAACTCACCAGAAACATTAATCTTTAATAAAAGTCAGCTTTTATACGGGTTAAATTTTGCAAAAGAAGAAATAAAAAAATCAGATCATGTAATCTTAACTGAAGGATACCTGGATGTTATTACTGCTCATCAACATGGCTTATTAAATACCGTTGCAACATTAGGTACAGCCTTGAGCATTAATCAAATTCGACTATTAACGAAACATACAACATCTAAGAAAGTTTACCTTTGCTTAGATTCAGACCGTGCTGGCAAAAGAGCTGTTCAAAGCATTTTTTATTTATTAAAAGAAAATCCTCAAAATATTCCCTGTGATTGCAAAGTAATAACTTCTTTACCAAAGAAGGATTTAGACGAATCACTAAAAGCCATATCAAAAGATGATTTTAAAAAGCTTTTTGAAAACAGTCAGAAATTACCTTATTTTATTATTGACCAATTATATATAGAACATTCTTGCTCAGACAATGAACTAAACAAAAAAGAGATATTCAATCAAATGATTGAAACAGTTATTTCAATTAAAGATCCTTTTGAATACAAAGAACTCATAAAGTATCTCTCACACAAAGTAGTCCTTGATGAAGATTTAATAAACTTAAGGATAAAGGAAAAGTTCAATCAATTACACAAGAAAAAGAGAACATATGCCACCGCTACTGATACAACAATAGAAACCCATAAAATGCATTCTATAGAACGATTTCAGCATGCTGAATTAGAACTACTTGCTTTATATGTAAATTCTTTCCCAAATTCAAATAAAATCAAGCAAGAGTTAGCCAAGATTGAGTTTATTGATGAAAAGAATAAGTTAATTAAAGATTTTATAGATAATCAAAACGATATTAGTCCACAAGAAGTCATAGATAAATTAATTGTAGAGTTTAATGAATATAAAAATATAATGTCACAAATATCTAATATTGGATGGAGAATTGAAACGGATAGTAGTTCTTTTTTAAAAAACCAGGAAGTAATTTTAAGCGAAGCAAAAGAATGGATAACCTGGTGGATTAACAATAAACAAAAAATGAAAACCTATACCAGCCTTTTAAAAGATTGTAAAAGTAAAGAGGCAGAAGAGGAAATACTAGTAAAAATGATGGAACTTGTAAAAAACAATACTTCAATCAACTCAAATAAAGAATAATAAATAGGAGAATTTTTAATGAACTTAGCCATCATATTTCCAGGACAAGGCTCACAAAAAGTAGGCATGGGGCTAGATTTATCCGAGATAAGTACTGCAAAAGAAATTTTTACGAAGGTAAATGCTATAACTACCAAAAATATTTCAGAAGTATTTCTACATGGACCGCAAGAAGAACTTAATCAAACAAAAAACACCCAAATATCAATAATAGCAATTTCAGTAACTTTAACACTATTATTACAAGAAGAACTAAAAAGCAAAAATATATCATTTATACCAAAAGCCTGTTGTGGACATAGCTTGGGAGAATTAACAGCTTTATGGTTTGCAAATCTTCTAGAGTTAGAAGAGCTAATAAGGCTTGTATCAATACGTGGTAATTTAATGCAAAATGCCCCAAGCGGTTCCATGGCTGCAATTATAAATTTGAAAGCTGAACAGGTAGAAAACTTAATTAAAAACGATAGCTCTTTAAAAGATAAAGTTGTAATTGCAAATTACAATAGTCCTAACCAGCTTGTAATTTCAGGACATAAAGAAGCTTTTACAAATAGCAATTTAATAGAAAAGATTAAAAGCCTAGGAGGTAAAGCTATTATCTTGCCTGTTGGTGGAGCATTTCATTCACCTCTAATGGAAGAACCTGCAGAGCTTTTTTCAGAAGAAATTGATAAGGTTTTTGCCCTAAAAAGCACTAATATTAACATTCCCATATATCAAAACTTTGATGGGGAACCTAGTACAAATATTGAAAATATAAAAATTAAGATAAAAAAACAAATGATATCACCTGTTTACTGGACACAAACTATTAATAATCTCGTCAAAAATCATATTACAGGGATTGTTGAAATAGGCCCAGGAAAAGTTTTAACAGGTCTTGTACAAAAAATAAATCCAAATATACTCTGCTATAACATTTACGACCTAAATTCACTAAGGAGTTTTGTTACACAATATGAGTCTCAATTATCCACAATCAAACATTCGCAAGCTACATAGCCCTCTTTTAGATGGTGGTAAAAACACTGATAACAATAATACAAACATTAAAGGAAAAAAAACCTATTACAATCCAAACGAAGATTCTAAAAACAATCAAGGCATTGATGAAACTTTAGACACAACCTTATTTAATCAAAACAAGAACACTCAACTACCACTGGAAAACAAGAGAATAAATGATAAGTTAATTGATTCTTTAGAAACATCACTCAAAATTGCAAATATCTTTATTATTGGTACAGGTGGCATTTTAAGCCTTCTAGAGTTAATTAATATAGTAAGAAACCTATATAGTGGAAATTATAATTTTGGTAATAGCTTACTTGTATTTATCGTAGCTTTTATCCTAACAATGGTCTCAAGCATATTATGTCAGGGCTTTATACATTTAATTAAAGCTACAAAATATATTTATTTAAATTTAGAAAATCAACGGGTACATATAGAAAAATTAGCAAGCTTTTGTAAAACCAATTAGTAACGATTTTTCGTTACTGCCTAGCTCTACTATATAAAACCATAAATAAGCTTTTTGTGTGATTTATTCACCAAAAAGCGTCGGAACTGAAAAGCGAGTTGAGCATTAGTGCGAAACGAGCGGTAGGTAGAAACAATTTTTCTATAATTGGAGCTTGGTTTGTTCTAATAATTCCGCAGTCGGAGTGTGATCAGGCGAAAGCAAATGTGCATTTTCTAGAGCTGCAACAGCCTCAAATATTTGCTTTCGCTCCAAATATAATTGCCCAAGGAAAAAATACAATTCTCCATCTTGTTGATCGTGTTGTAGTGATTTATGAAAATGTGTTAAGGCTCCATCCAAATCCCCATAATGGAAATAGGCTAATCCGATTAGCTTTTCACAATGAAGATTATCTCGCAAAAGCCTGTTTAAATTGTTCAACAAAATATTTATATATTTTTCTTGCTTAGCTAACAACAAATGATAAACAGTAAATTCTAAGAAATGACGAATGAGCAAAAATGAAGGCCACTTTGTAACCCGAACCCCAGAAAATAACTCAATTAGAAACCGACACCAGCTAGCTGCAGGAGATGGTAAAGCTTTTAATAGAGTATTCGTTGCTTCATCTAAATTTCCTTTTAAAATTAAGACAAACACAACCCCAGGCAAGTTATTTGCTTTAACATATGCATTTTGTGCTAATTCAAATTTCCCTAAAATAAGTAAAACATTAGCAATACTCTGCCAGTGACCACTGTCTAATTTAAACAAACAATCATGATTAGTTAGAATAGAGTTGATAATTGTTTCAGCCTGTGTATACTGTTTAAGGTTTGTACACTTCATTGCATTTGATATTAAAATATCTACAGTCACATTGTTATTCATAATTAATTAATATGATACAAGAACAAAAAAAATCAGCCTATGTAAATGAAATGTTTTCAAAAATTGCAGGAAAATACGATTTATTAAACAATTTAATGACATTTTCAAATCACAACAAATGGAAAAACTCCTTGATAAAGCTTGCATTACAAGAAAATCCCAATCCTGAATTAGCACTTGATATTTGTACCGGCACAGCAGATCTTGCAATTATTTTAAATAAATATTCTCCACATACAAAAATCCAATGCATTGACAATTGCAATGAAATGCTAAAAATTGCTCAGAACAAAATTGATTCTAAAAAATATAAAAATATTATATTTAATCTCATGGATTCAGAAAGATTAACCTTTGACGAAGCATCATTTGATTTAGTTACCGTAGGATTTGGAATAAGGAATTTAGTAAATAAGGAAAAATGTATAAAAGATGTTTTTAATCTTTTAAAAAAGAATGGGGTTTTTGCCTGCATTGATCTGGGACATCCAGTAAATCATTTATGGCAAAAGCTCTATTATTGTTATTTTTTTAAAGTCGTACCTGGGCTAGGTACCATGTTTGCAAGGAATAAAGAAGCATACACTTATCTTCCAAACTCCCTGCAAACATGGTACAAACAAGAAGAATTTAAAGAGCTTATTTTAAAAAGTGGTTTTAATAAATGCTACTTTAAAAATATTTTTGGTGGCATTATAGCTATTCACATTGCAGTGAAACTGTAGGTTTACCTCTCATAACATTTTGCAAGATATCTCTTATAGTTATCTAAGATCTCACCTATACTATCACCACCAAATTTTTCAAGCAATGAATCAGAAATTACATAAGCAAGCATTGCCTCCAGAACAACTCCAGCAGCAGGAACTACACATATATCTGAACGTTCAAAGTGTGCGGGTGTATTAGTTTTAGTCTTTATATCTACAGAATCCAAGGGTTTAATTAGAGTCGGTATCGGCTTAGTAGATACTGTACAAACTATAGGCTCTCCTGTAGACATTCCTCCCTCAATTCCACCAGAATTATTTGTTTTACGTTTATACCTGAACCTGTCATTTCTCCATTCAGGATCTACATAAATTTGATCATGTACAGAAGAACCAAAATTTTCTGAGACCAACTTACCTAATCCTATTTCAACAGACTTAACCGTATGCACAGACATTAGAGCACCGGCAATTTTCCCATTTAAGCGTTTGTCCCATTGAGTATAAGATCCAAGCCCTATAGGAACACCTGTTACCACTATTTGAATTAGCCCACCTACTGTATCTCCTTTTGCCCTGGCTTCATTAATTACCTCTTTCATTTTTTCGGAGATGACAGAATCAGGACATCTTACTTCAGAAGCCTCAGCTTTAGTAAATAAATTACTATAATCATTACCAAGCATTTTCTCATCTACAGAAGCTTGTCCAATTCTTAGAACATAACTAAAAACATTAATATTGAATTTATTTAGAAAAGCTTTACACACAGCACCTGCCGCTACTCTACTGGTCGTTTCTCTAGCACTAGATCTTTCTAATACATTTCTTATGTCATCATGTCCAAATTTAACTGCCCCTGATAAATCAGCATGTCCTGGTCGTACACGAGAAACAAATTTTGATTGAATTTTTTCTTTTATCTCAACATTGCTTAAATCCTGAGTTAAAGAAGACATTGGTATTTCCCAATTTTTAAAATCATTATTAGTTATTTTTAACGATATCGGACCACCAATAGTTTTACCAAGCCTTACACCACCAGTAAACGACACTTGATCCTTCTCTATTTTCATCCTGCCACCACGACCATAGCCTCCCTGACGGCGTTTTAAATCTTTATTTATATCCTCTGGTACTAAATCTAACTCAGCAGGAATCCCATCAACAATAATATTTAACTCAGGTCCATGAGATTCTCCGGCTGTAAGAAATCTAATTGGCATTTATTTGTACTACTTACTATCGCTTATTACTGCTTACTAATCCAACGCAAAATATGCTTCCAACCATTTAGAAACAAAATTCGTCTTTCTAAAGCTTCTTCAAAAAATAATCTATCCTGAACTGTGAGATAAGGATTTCTCAATCTCTGCCTTAAAGAAGTAACTCTTTTAGAATCACTGGAGACCTGTCTTTCAACATATCTATAATTAAATCCCCTTCGCCTTCTTGGTTCTTCCCCGGGTTCCTCAACTTCTTCAGATTCTGCTTCTTCAACATCATCAGCTTGCTCTAATGTAACATCTTCCTCTACCTCTAGACTTAACTCTGGTGAATCCACATTAACATCACTAACATTTTCTTCTATTGGAGGTTGCTCAGTATTATTGTTTTCACTATTAGCTACAGGCATTTCAGCTGTACTACTTTCTACCTTTTGAGTTTGAGTCTCATCTAATTCATCTAAAATATGTTTTGAAGGTTCCTGACTTTTTAACTCTTTAATCTCTTGAATAGAAAGCCCATTTGCTCGTAATTTAACTATTTCAGAAAGAGCTTGATACATAATCTGAGTAATTAAAGCCCTACTTCCAGAACCTTTAATTACACCAAGTTCAAAATCCTTAATATATTTTCGAACGGTAGATTCTGAAATATCAAGCTTATGAGAAGATTCTTTAATTGAAATTCCACTGTTTTCTAGTTGTTCATTGCTTTGTTCCATAATTTATAACCTAATCATTATCTACTTTTTCCTTATAATTGTCTACTACATCTCAAAAGCATTAGAGAAAATTACTATATAATATAAATCATGACCTCAAAAAAGCCAAATAAGACTATCCTAGACACATTTCAAAACCAATATAAAAGAGATTATATTATAACAATTAATTGTCCTGAATTCACTTCTGTTTGCCCAAAGACAGGATTACCAGACTTTGGAACAATCATCATAGAATATATACCCGATAAAAGATGTATAGAATTAAAATCATTAAAGTATTATCTTTTACAATATAGAAATAAAGGCATATTTTATGAATATATTATCAATAAAGTCTTAGATGATTTAATAAAGGCTCTAAAACCAAAACAAATTACCGTTACAGGAAATTTTAGCAACCGTGGGGGTATTAATACTTCAGTCTGTGCCAAATATTCAAAGCCTTCTAGTGAGGAGAAACTTCCTTAAACTCAAAATAGTCAGCATCTGCAGGAAAAATACTATCAAATTTTAATTCTGCAGATTGCAGCCTACAACATACAAAAGTCCCATCATCTATTTTTTGTTTTACTTGTTCTTGTATCCCTCTTAGTTCACTCAATCTATCATTTATACCTTTTTTCGTAGTACCTGCACTTGGTTCATATCTATTTAATATGATTTTTAATGCCTGATGAATTTCATCTATATTATTCCCTCGTAAGCCTAAACCAGCTACTAATGCCTGTCTGATAACTGCTGCATTTCTTTTACTTTGAGGATCAATAGTTCCTTCTTTTTCTTTATTTTCAGCTTCAAGAACATATTCAATAGCTCTACTTAAAACTTTTAAGTTCTGGCTTGCTTTTTCAAAACCTCTTAATTTATCCCAGGCTGTTTGCTTAGCAGGTCCTTCCCCAACCACTTTCATCGGCTCTAGATCACCAACCAAAGAAGCAAACTCTTTCTGTATTGAGTCTTCATCTTTGTGACTCTTATCATAATACCTAGCAGCAGAATACACTAGATTAAATTCATCTGGTAAAAGTTTAAACAATTCGCAATTACCAGCTACAACTTCATCATCTTTCATAATTGTTGTTGTAAGCTTGTTAGTAAAATCATCGGCAGAAGGAGCAACTGGTGTAGACCCAACAATATAACCAATTAGCATTGCAAGCCTATCCTTATATTCTTTCAATGAAATAGGTGTATTAATACCGGCTCCATTATCTATAGTTATTTCGGCCCCTCCGTTATAGTGAGAAACAATATTTTTAAACTCATTATTAGTCCACAAGTTAAAGACTTCATTAGCTCTAGCCCTCAAATTAGTGTCAGATGTATTATTTACAATACCTTGAGATATTTTCAAAGAAGAATCAGGATTAGAGTTAACCCACGGAAGACTATTAGATAAATCTCTTTCTAGGGTTTCATTCACTTTGAAATGAGCATCTGGAAGATCCATATCATTTCTAGTCCTTGTAAACTGAATAAGTTCATATACCCCTTTACCTGAAAGTATCGTTCCACCAATTATTGCAAGCTTTGAAAGCCAATCAGCCGATGTATTGTCCTTAAAAAAAGTAGCACCGACAGAACCACCTACGATACCAGCTAAACCACCAAGAAAAGAAAATATACTAAGAGAAGCACTACCAAATTTTTTCCCATAATCACCAAATGTTGATAAGACATTATATGTTTGATTGCTTAAATTTGAAGCTCCTGCCTGCTTAAAATATCTATTTAAGCGGGGCGCTGCGGGTGAAATTGCTGGTGCTGATAATGTCATAAAATACCGTTATGTTAAAAATGTAGCTTTTGTATTATAAATATAATTCTAATCAAATATTTTTATAGTTTTATTTGATTAACCTCCTTTTTATTTTTATAAATGCTATTTACTTCTTTGGTGCTGTCGTTGGAGCTGGGGTTTGTTCTACTCCCATAATCCAACCTAAACCAAACTTAGCAACTGCTGATCCTGCAAGTAAAGCTCCACCTATTGCAGTTAATATATTTTTTCCTTTAGCATCATCATCTGAGAAAAATACTGATGCTGCTGTAATTAAAAGTCCAACTCCACCAGTACACCATGCACCCCATTGTTTCCAAAATCCTTCCTCCGGTACAGGTGCTGCTGCTGGTTTAGTAATCTTAATTTGTATTGGAAGCACCCCATTTGGATCATCTGCTCCATCTACCTTTACAGCTCCTGTAAAATTAAGATTTATATCCTTTGCCTCTTTCAAAGGTACTTTTAATTCTAAAGTTAAAGTTTTACCATCATCTGAAAGGTTTAGATCTAAACCATCAACCTTTGGTAACTTCGTTTTATCTAAAACAATGCCGGCTTTTTCCAAATCTATCGTTTGTTTTAGTTGTCCTTCTTTAAAAGCTACCGTTACAGATGGTCTTGTACGTTCAGCAGCTTTTCTTGAATCATTAATAGCGTTAAATGCTTCGTCAACATTACCACCTTTTTCATTCAATTTAGCAATAATCGCATTACAAGCTTCTAGTTTTTCAGAATCATTTAATCCACTTAGACAAGTTTTTACCGGTGCATCAGCAGGAGTAGCAGCATCAGCAGCATTAGCAACAATGGCTTCAACGAGTTTCTTGGCAGCATCTGTTTGTTTAAGATCAAATCCATTTAAAAGACTTTTTGCACCATTAATTACTGTATAAACTTTACGTATATCAATTGCCATTTCTATCTCCCTTTCATGTTTTCAATTACTTTTTGTAATTGATTTTATTGTCTAAGTTCCTTGAATATAGTTCTCTTATACTATTATTTAATATTAGCTAGACCGCTATATACTTACACTTTACTAAATCTTAACTTTTTAAGTCAAGGCCAAAAAGAAAATAATTCTTAAACTTTTTTAATACAAAGCATTTTTCTACTTACCGCTCGTTTCGCACTAATGCTCAACTCGCTCTTCCTTAACATGGCGCTTTTTGGTGAATAAATCACACAAAAAGCTTATTTATGGTCTTATACATTATAGCTAAGCAGTAACCAAAACATTTATTACTAAAGAAACAAAAAAAATAAAATCATTCTACAATTTACCTATGAAATCATATAGTTAAGGATTAAAAGGTTAAGAGAAATGAGATTAAGAACCTTAATGAAAAGCACTACAAAAAGTTTAAAGAAACAAACCAATAAACTCTTAAAGGTTGCCTATTTAGGAATCGGTACAAATAAAGGACTTCGTGAAAA
>JAHFBD010000046.1:0-825 GCA_023250175.1 Candidatus Melainabacteria bacterium | reverse complement strand
GCACTAGAACTACTTAATAAAAATCCAGAGATAAAAATTTCAAAAATCTCAAAGCTATTAAAGAATCCACCTCAAGAAGGTGTAAAAACTGGATATTTCTTAAATGGTGCAATTAAATTATTAACAACCTTAAACCCAACTGAACTTCTTCGATTTTGTAAAAGAATTGAAAGAAAACTAGGAAGGAATATTCAAAGCTCAACACACAAAAAAAGACCAAGAACAATTGATCTGGATATTTTATTTTACGAAAATAAAATTATAACTACCAATAAGCTTATAATTCCACACCCAATGCTACACAAAAGATATTTTGTTTTAATTCCATTGTTAGAAATCGGAAGAAATATTATTCATCCTGTTTATAAAACAAGTATTGGTAAACTATATAATAATTTTTTTGAATCCAAGAAATTTGCTTAATGACTTCCTATTAACATTAAAAACTGTGCTAAAGCCGTATGAAGACTTGAATATAAAGTAGGTTGTAGTTTTGGTAGCCTATACCTATTATGAATCTCAAGCCTAATTGTTGGAACAGAAAAATCCTCAAACAACAAATGACTTATCGTTTTAACATTATTTGAGGTTACTTCGGGAAAATCATACCCAATCTCTTTAAAATCTTTCAGCTTAAGCATGCTCACTAGCAGATTTAAATACTCAGTTTTATTAATTAAAGAACTATTATTCCAACTTGTAAGAAAAAAATCATGTGGACTATTCCAATCCTCTATACCATGTAAAACAAGAACCAATTTAACATCTACTTTTTTAATTAGCTGACTTAAAAATGAAGTATATGGAGAGCCCAAATAGTAAACA
>JAHFBD010000045.1 GCA_023250175.1 Candidatus Melainabacteria bacterium | reverse complement strand
TCATTTCAATAGCTGTATAAAACATTTTAAATCAAAATGAAAGGGCAGGGTTAGAATTTTATCTTTTTTAAGGATTTAAAACAAGCAATTACTAATTCTTTTCTCATAATGTTGAGTATTATTTGTAGAAGTGGACTCTTGGAAAAATAGATTATTACGTAATGAAACTAGGCTTGTTTCTGCTTATGCTTAGGATTTTCACAAATAACCATTACTCGTCCTTTGCGTTTAATTACCTTGCACTTTGCACAAATCTTTTTTACTGATGCTCGATGTTTCATAATCATTCCTCTTTAATCTAACTATTCCGTTACTTCTTTTGTTTCCCTTATTGTTGCTTCTCTTATCTCCCGTGCTTCTCTTTTTTCTTGAACTCTAAAAGTGATTCTTCCTCGATTTAAATCATAAGGGGTGAGCTCAACTTTAACACGGTCTCCAGGCAATATTTTAATAAAATTTTTACGAATTTTCCCTGAAATATGCGCCAATACCAAATGACCATTATCCAACTCAACTCTAAACATTGCATTTGGCAATGATTCTTTAATTGTGCCTTCAAATTCAATAACATCTTTTGGCATATGTAGATTATAGCGTATAGCGTAGAGCGTAGAGCGTATAGTAAAGAACAAGCAAATAGCGTAGAGAGAATACAGAGGACATTACATATAATCCAAGTTGTTCTACTATCCGCTAAACGCTATCTATTAATGTGGTCACATAGGAACCTTTATCAGTAACTAGTATTGTATGTTCAAAATGGGCTGAGTGCTTATGATCTGCAGTTACTATTGTCCAGTCATCTTTTAATTTTCTAACATCATCAGCACCCAAATTAAACATTGGCTCTATGCATAAAAGCATACCAGAAGTTATTTTTGTATCCTTAGTATGTAAAAAATATTCAGGCCAGTTTGGAATAAATGGCTCACTATGATAAGTTGGCCCAATACCATGTCCTCCAAACATTCGAACAACTCCATATTTGTTTTCAACAGCTATTTTATGTACTGCAGTTGATATATCTTTAATGGTATATCCTGTTTTACAAACCTCAATTCCATTCAATAAAGCCTCTTCTGTACTTTTCATTAGCTTCACAACTGAAGGATTTGTAGAATTAACAGCTACTGTTCTTGCTGTGTCACCTATATAATTCCATTCTTTACCATTAAATTTTTCTTGGACAGTAACCCCAATATCTAAACTAATAATGTCACCTTCTTTTAAAATCTTAGTTTTATTTGGTATACCATGAACTACTTCATGATTAATAGAAGTACACAGAGAAGCAGGAAATCCAGAGTATCCTTTAAAAGTAGGAATAGCACCTTGTGCTCTAATCCACTCTTCGGCCATTTGATCTAAATCCCAGGTACTAAGTCCTGGTTTTACAGCCTTACATAAAATATCCAAAATCTGACCTGCTAAGCTACCAGCCTTTTTAATAGGTTCAAACTGAGCTTCTTCGTATATTGTTATAGACATTTGGTTTCTACCTGCCGCCGGTTTTTTGTTGTGCTCCCAGGACCGACTTCTTTAATAACGATATTTAATTAACCATTGTGAGCTACTGATTTTGTAACATTAATTACTTTATTTTCTATTTCATTATAAACATCATTTTCATTTTTTGTGCCATCAATATCAGTAATTAAACTTAGGTCTCTATAATATTTTTCAAGAGGTGCGGTTTTAGTAGAGTACTCTTTAAGGCGTTCTTTACTAGCTTCTTCCGTGTCGTCTTTTCTTTGATATAGGTCAGATTGACAGAGATTGCATTTATTATCTATTTTAGGCTTATGTGTTATTAAATTATAAATTGCCCCACAATTTTTATTTGTGCAAAGCCTTCGGGAACTTAGTCTTTCTATAAGGACGTTTTCTGGAACAGAAATATTAATTACTGTATGAAGAGAAAGAGATAAATCACTTAGCATTTTTTGCAGGGCATCAGCTTGGGCAATAGTTCTTGGAAATCCATCTAAAATAAATCCGTTTGATGTAGAACCAATAAGTATATTTAGTCTTTCTTTTATAAGATCTATGATTAACTCATCTGGGACTAATTTCCCGGATTCAACATATTGTTTTGCTTTTATTCCTAGTTCTGTCTTATCTGCTATAGCCTTTCTAATTAAGTTGCCAGTATCAATATGTGGGAGGTTAAGCTTATCGGAAAGCTTTTTTGCTTGTGTACCCTTTCCCGCTCCTGGAGCACCAAAAAATATTACGTTAATTTGACTCATTTTTTTCCTTATTTAAATAATTATAGTTTCTACCTACCGCCGGTTTTTTCGTGGTACTCCCAAAACCGGCTTTCCAGAGTACTTCCAATCTGTCATTTGTAACACCTTACAGATTTTATCGAATAAATCGAATAAAATCTTACCTTATAAATCATTTACTTAGAAATGTTGCAATAGCTAGAAGTAACCTTAATTAGTTAACCTTTTTAAGACTAACAAGATTTAGGTTAAGAAAATATCAACTTTTTGTAAACCCTTCCTTTATATATATGCAAAGTAAAGTTGCAGAAATAGGAGATATAAAATGATTCCACAAGTTATAGGTCCTGGCGTACAAGCTGGGGTAGGTCTTGTTTCAAGAATTGGGCCACAAGCTTTAGGTGGTGCTGTTAGTGCACTTGCACCAGTTGAATCAGCCCTTACGGCAAAGGCTGCAAAAGCAGTGACAGAATTTGCTGGTGTGGCTTCTAGGAATGGAGCTGTTGAAGGAATAAGTTCATTAGCTCTTGCATAAAAAATAAAAGCTAAACTAACCATAGGTTTATATGAATCACATCTAAATCTGTGGTTTTGTTTGCGATTATAATTATTTAATTAAAATTAACTCTCTATTTTTAAGACAAACAGGTACTTAAAATCTTAACCTTAAAAATAATTTAACTTTTTAGTATTGATAGTTAAGGACTAGATATTGTTTAATATAGCTTACTTATTATAAAGGAAGCTAGATGATAATTTTGCCCCCACAGGGACCACTGGAATCAAAACCAAAACCTTCAGTAGTTGAAACTGAAGAAGAGAGTTCATCAGATGAAAATGATGGCCTTATATATGAAGAAACTAAAGTTGAGTCTCAAGAAGATTTAATAAAATGCTTAGGTAATCAAGGTGAGGATTGGCGAAATCGTGAAACAGCAAAAGATGCTCTAAGCAAAATTAGCGATGTAAAAATACTACAACAGATTGCTCCTTATCTGGATGATAAATATTCTATGAGGACAAGGCAACTAGTTGCAGAGGTAATAAACGATTTAGCTATTGCAGGTATAACTGATTCTGCTTTAATTGATCCATTAATTAATTGTTTAAATGGTTATGATACCCACTTGCGTCGTATGGTTGTTGAGGTCTTAGGAAATATAAAAGATCCTAAAGCTTTAACTCCTTTAAAAGAAACACTACTTAAGGATAACGATTCACAAGTTACGAATAATGCTGCTATTGCACTAAGTAAAATAGAAAAAGATAAAGCAATTCCTGATGTTCTTTTAACAGCATTTGTAGAAACTAAAGAACCAAGAATAAAGCGTAATATACTTGAAGCCTTAGTAAAATTAGACAATCCTGTACTTGTTTCAATCCTGCTTGCAGCTTCAACTGAACAATGGGATTATGATTTAAGAAAAATTGCTATATCAGAGTTTAGTAATATAAAAGATGAGGTTTTAAAAGAAGGATTAAATACTTATATCTTTAATGAATCAAATATTCAAGCCAAAGCTTTTCTATTGGCTGCTCTAAGTAATATAAATGATTCAAGAATTGTTCCGTTTTTAATCAAGGCTTTAAATAGCGATGAACCAAATGGAATAAAACAACTTTGCATAAGAGCTTTATTAAATCTAGATCCTGAAGCTACAGAAAAAGGTTTAAAACAATGTGAAGCCAATGATATTAAAATGACTAATCTTATTTCAAATATTATAAGCAACTTAAGTGATGCAAATGCTTCACATGCTGAGGTGGTTCCGGTATTAGTTAAGTGTTTGGTTGATGAGAATGAGGATACAAAAATAAAACTTATTGCTGAACTGCTTTTGACCAGCATGAATAATGATCTTGTAAAAGAAGGTCTTGAAAAGTGTAAAAGCAATGAAAATGAAATGGTCCGCTTATATGCAGAAATGTGTTTAGGAAATCAAAGTGAGCATGGAAATAAAGAAATACAAGAAACAGAGGTAAAAGATTAATGGTTTTTATTCCACAAGCTGTTGAACCAATAACTAATACCCTTAAAACGGTAAAACCTTCTGAGCTTGTAGAAGATACTCAACAGGAAGAAGTTCAACAAGTACAACAAGAACAAAAAGATGAAAAAACTCTTGCTACAGAAGCCCTAATCCAAAAATTAAAAAATGATGATGCGCAAGTACGTTTTCAAGCAACTCTTGCATTAAGTCAGCAAGAAAGCTCTGAGAGTGTAGATTCATTGATTGAACTATTAAAAACCAGTGATCCCTCTATTCACCCTAATCTTATATGGGTATTAGGAAGGCTACAAGATTCCAAAGCAATTAATTCTTTAATCGAGTGTACCAAAAATCAAGACCCCAATATTTGCTTGTACGCAATATGTGCACTACAAGATTTTGTTTTTAATGGTGCTAGTAATCCTTTAATTGAAGAAACATTTGTTCAATTACTTAATGATACTGATTTAGAAGTTCGTCATGTATCGGCATTAACATTGGGGGAATTAGGTAATAAACAAGCCTTGCCGGGGTTAATTGAATGTTTAAGTAGTGAAGATTCAGAAGATGCTTATCAAGCGCTAAAATTACTTAGTAAAATAGGAAATGAAGATACAGCAAGCACGTTAATTAGTTGTTTAGATAGCAGTAAACCATTAAATCTACGCTATAGAGGAATAAGGTTACTTGGTGATTTGGCAGAGCGGGGCATAATAAATGCTGATTCAATTAATCCATTAATTAAATGCTTAACAGATGAAGATTTATCTGTCCAAAGGTTAGCTGCTGAAGCGTTAGGCAAAATAAAATCTAAAGAAGCAATTGAACCTTTAGTAAATCTTTTAATTAACAGCGCACATGGAAATATAAAACCATTAAATGAAATTAATTCCTTATCTGATCTAGTCCCTCATAATAAGGATTATGAAGTTACATGGACTAGTGCTATGGCATTAGCCAATACAAACATTCCTGAAGTAATAGGTCCAGTATATGGTTGTCTTGGTGATAATGATCCTTTAGTTAGACTTTATGCGCTTGAAGCTTTATGCAAAGCATGGAGTAATGAGCCGGTAATAGTTCCAGTATTAGTTGATTCATTAACTACTCCTGATGAAGAGTTAATAATGTTTGCAAGAAAAGTATTTCATAATGTTACGCAAGAAATTTTAGATTACGGTACACAAAAATGTTTAGAAAACTCACAACCTGAGGCAAGATTACGTACTGTCCTGGGATTAGCTAACTCAGATGATTCTAGAGCAGTGCCACATATAGTAAAGTTCTTAAATGATGATAATGAACCCGAAGAAGCTAGAAACTATGCACGCGAGTTATTATCACAAATGCGTGGAGAAACTGTTATGGAAGGTTTAAAGCAATGCTTGGATAGCAAAGATATTATAGTTAAACTTTATGCACAAATTGTTTTAAGCAAAAATCAAGAAACGCAAGAGTTTAATAGTGAGCGGTATATAAAACATCTTTTGTCACGATAATTTGAGTAATGAGTCTTTCTCTTTAAATTGCCTAGCATTCTCTAAAAGTGATTTTGCAAATTGTTTTGCATCCTCAGTTATGCCATCTTTTAATCTTTTTTCTGGTGTAAGTAATATAGCAAGTGCATTTGCTCTTTCACTGTTAGAAATTTCTTTAACTAATACCTGAGTGATCCCATCAATTATATTTTTTTCAATTACATAGTGTGTATCTGCCATTGCTACAATTATTGGCTGGTGGGTTATGCATATTGCTTGATTTGATTTAGAAATCTTATATAATTTTTTTGCTACATTAGATGCAATTTCACCACTAACACCCATATCAATTTCATCAAATAGCATGGCTAATGAAGATTCCATGCTGTTATTGCAAATAACTGATTTTATTCCTAGCATTATTCGAGATAGCTCACCTCCAGATGCTACTTTTAATAATGATCTTGGGGGCTCATCTGGATTTGAAGAGAATAAAAATTGTATTTGTTCTTTGCCGGATGGGGATAAATCACATGGAGTAAATTCAATAACTATAATTGGATGTGATGTCTCACCGTTTTTATTAAATCCCAATGTTATTAATTCTTCATGTAGCCTATTAACAAAATTGCTTACAAGACTTTCTCTTGATTTGGTTAGCTTTTCAGAAAGAACATTAATCTCTTGCTCTTTTTTATTGAATGATTCTTGTAAATCATTTTCAGAAATTGTATTTTCTTCAAGTCCTTTTAGTTCTTTTTGGATTCTACTATAGTAATCCTTAATTTCTAAAATAGATATTCCATATTTTTTCTTTAGTCTATAGAATAAATCCAACCTCTCTTCAATTTGTTGTAGTAGGTCATCACTTGTAAAAGTGTTTAGGTAGTCATTAGTAAAATGGGATAAGTCTTTTATTTGAAGAATGATATCTTCTACTAGCTCTATATAGGGTTCAAATCCTTTGTCATGCTCATTTGAGTTCATTAACAACTTTTTAATTTGTACTAATTTACTTTGTAAAGATTCATTTTGATAGATACTTCCAGAACCAGAGTCATTATTATTGATTATTTCACTAATTAAATTTGCATTGTCAATTAATTCTTTCTTATTTAATAAAGCCTCTCTTTTTGCTAATAATTCGTTTTCTTCATTTTGGTCTTTAATATTAGCTGATTTTATTTCATTAATCTCATGTTTTAGGTACTCTATCTTTTTTATCAACCCTTTAGAACTTTCATAATAATTATTTAGCTTTAGCTTTAGAGTTTTATATTCTTCAAAAGCATTTCTATACTCTTCTAAAATCTTTTTGTGATTAATATTGCCATAGTTGTCTATTATGCCTAACTGATTTTCGGTTTTTAAAAGCTCAAGGTGTTCACTTTGTTCATGTATATTTGTCAGATGTGGTTTGAGAAATATTAGATGAGATACATTAGCTAAAGAACCGTTTATTCTTACTTTTGAACCTTGACTAGATAACTCTCTAGAAATAATAAGTTCATTTGAGAAGTCAAAACCATTTTCAAGAAACCAATCTTGTAAAATGATAGATTTGTTTAAACTAAAAATTCCTTCTACCAGTGCTTTGCTTGTACTGTTTTTAATAATATCTGTAGTAACTCTTGAGCCTAACAAAAAATCCAAGGCCTCAAAGATTATTGATTTTCCCGCTCCTGTTTCCCCTGTTATAACAGAAAGACTATTTTTAAAGTTAATTTCTAACTCGTCAATAATGGCAAAGTTCTTAATAGTAAGTTGGGTAAGCATTGATATCTATTATAATAGTATCGAGCAATAAGTCATGACTATACAATACCGTCTCTTCATTCTTCTTTGTAGCATTATTTTATCTTCTTGTTTATCTTGTAATTTATGCTTTGCAAAATTACCAAGGTTAATTATTGTTGGTTCGACCACAATGCTTCCTTTATCTGAACATCTTGCAACACAATATAAGAAAAAAGTTGGTGTTGATGTTTTAGTACAAGGAGGTGGATCTAGCGCAGGTCCAATTGCAGTATTAAATAATATTGCTCAAATTGCTGCAAGCTCCAGGGACTTTACAAGTGATGAAAGTAAAAATCTAAGAGTTTTTGTAATTGCACATGATGTTCTTGCAGTTGTAGTTCATCCATCAAATCCGGTTAAGAACATTTCTATGGAACAACTAAAAGATGTTTTATCTGGGAAGATCACAAACTGGAAAGAACTTGGGAGTCCATTGAGTAAACCAATTTTACTGATTAATGATTCATCTGGAAATGGTACAAGAGCTGCAATTGAAGAGCTAGTAATGGGAAAGTCAAAAGCAAAAAAAATAGCAGGTACTCTTATTACATTAATGTCAGTTGTGACTAATTCAAGTGCTGAAATGAAATCAAATATTGCAAATTTTAAGTATGCTATTGGCTACTTACCATTTAGTTATCTTGATAGTACGGTTAAAGCTATTTCTGTAAACGCTGTCCCCCCGACTTATGCAGCAGCGTATAAAGGCAGATATCCTTTGTTTAGAGATCTTTATTATGGAATCAAAAAAGATTCTGCTAGTTTAGATTTAGCGTATATTTATTATGTATTAGGACCAGAAGGACAAGATATTGTTACACAGGAAGGATTTTTACCAATTAAACTAATAACAACTCACGAAGAATTAGATAAAATTAATAACTATTAAACTAAACAATGAATATGAAAATCAAAAATAAATCAAATTACAAATCTATAGATTATGGATATTCAAAAAATCTGTGGTTTATATTTTCTTTATTGTCTATAGTCCTGTTGTTAAATGGCTGTGTTAGACCGCCAGGAGCTGAAGATGTTTATAAAATTGCAGCTATAGCTCCAATGACAGGTACTGATCCAGCTTTAGGAACTTCTGTTATTAATGGTGCAGAACTTGCAGTAGAAGAAGCTAATGAAAAAGGTGGAATTAATGGGAAAAAGATTGTCTTAATTAAAGAAGATGACGGAGGCTTAGTAGGAGAGGGATCTTTTTTTGCTTATCGTTTGACCAGAACTGAAATGGTTCTTGGAGTTGTGGGTCATGTAGATTCTGATATTTCAATTCCTGCTTCTGAGTTTTATGCTAATGCAATGATTGTTCAAATTAGCCCTGGAAGTACAGTCCCTTACTTTACTGAAAGAAAAGATGTAAGAGGATATGTGTTTAGAACGATTGGTAGAGATGATACTCAAGGCAAGATGATAGTAGATTACATTATTAAACATGGATTTAAAAAAATAGCCTTGCTATATAGTAATCGTGAATACGGAAGAAGTTTATCTGGCGAATTCGCGCGATCATTAAAAGCACATGCAGAAGCAAATAATAAATCTAATAAACCTGAAATCGTTTTTTATAGCAGGATTGAGAGAGGAAAACCAGATTACGATTCTTTGCTCACACAGATTTCATTTAGTAAGCCAGATGTTGTTGTTTTGGCGGGAGAATACAATGATGGAGGAAACTTAGTAAGAGGATTTCCTAAATATGGACTAACAAATGTGCAGTTTATCGGTGGTGACGGTGTTTATCATGATGAGTTTATCCGATATGGAGGCAAGAATACCGAAGGAGCGCTAGTCATTTCAGCTCCTCCAATTCAAGATGAAGATTTTATATTAAGATATAAAAAACGATTTGAGCAAGAACCTACAGGCTATACGGCCAATGCTTATGATGCTACCAATATACTCATTGAAGCAATCAAACAAGTAAAGGAAAAGGATTCAGATAAGATTGCAAAAATTGTGGCGGCTACGCAAAATTTTAAAGGTGTGACTGGGAAAATCTCATTTAATAAAGATGGAGATTTAACTACTTTAGGGTTTGTTTTTAATAAAGTTATAAATGGAAAATTTGTAGTAGTGAAAGGTGAACATGGATAAAACAAATTTGAGATTTACAATTAACTGTTGCCTTTTGTTCAGCATCTTATTACTATCTGGCTGTGCAAAGATATCTAATACACCTAAAGAAGCTTATAAAGTAGCAGTTATTGCTCCACAAATTGGTCCATATGAAGCATTAGGGCATTCTATAGTCAATGGTGCAGAGCTAGCTGTTAGTTTTAAAAATAAACAAGGTGGTATAGACGGACAAAAAATAAAACTAATAAAAGTAGATGATGGTGGTTTGGCAGGTGAGGGTACATGGAGAGCTAAAAATTTAGTCGATGAAATGGTCTTAGGTGTAATCGGGCATTTGAATTCTGATATTTCAATTCCGGCATCTGAAATTTATTCAAAAGCAATGATAGTAGAAATTTCCCCAGCTTCTACAAGTCCTCGCTTTACAGAGCGTGAACCCGTTAGAGGCTATGTGTTTAGAACAATTGGAAGAGATGATCAACAGGGGGAAGTAGCAGCAAGACATGCTGTAGAAAATAAATTCAAACGAATTGCTATTGTTTATAACAATGAAATCTATGGATTAAGCCTTGCCTCGGAGTTTTCAAAACAAATAAATAATTTATCAGATGATGCAAGAATTGTCTTTTATAAAATGCATAGAGTAGGCACTGATGATCTTGTGAAACAAGTCCCCTCAATAAAGGAAAAATCTCCCGATCTTATTTTCTTTGTAGGAGAATATAGCGATGCTCCTAATTTTTTAAGAGCCTTAAGAAAAGCAAATGCAAATGCTGTTGTTCTTGGAGGTGAAGGCTTGTATGATCCAGATCTAATTAGCAATGCAAAAGAATACAGTGAAGGAGTGAGAGTAGTAGCACTTCCAGAAGTGAAAGATCAGAGCTTTGTTAAGATCTACAAAGAGAGCTTTGGCAAAGATCTTGGTGTTTATTCGGCTAATTCGTTTGATGCTGCTAATATTTTAATTTCTGCTATTGAAAAAGTAAAAGAAAACAACTCGGAGAAAATTGCAAAGGCTGTTGCACAGACAAAAGATTATCCAGGACTAACAGGTCCAATTTCCTTTGATTTGCACGGAGATTTGGTTGCTCCTAAATTCTCTATATATCAGGTAAAAGATGGAATGTTTGTTCTAATAGAATAATTTTTTTATGATATTATGCAACAATATTTTCTAATCCATATATGAGATGATCTAATTCCATTACTTTTTTAATAGCCATTAAAACTCCAGGCATGAAAGAAGTTCTATCGTATGAATCATGTCGAATAGTCAATGTTTGACCAGGACCAGCCAAAAGTATTTCTTGATGAGCTATTAAGCCCGGTAGTCTTACGCTATGAATATGAATATTTCCATCTCCTATTGCACCCCGTGCTCCTTTTAGCATTTCTTTTTCTTTGAGAGAATCTCGACCAAACTCTTTTCTGGCTTGTGACATGAGCTCTGCTGATTTAATGGAGGTACCACTTGGAGCATCAATTTTTTTATCATGATGATATTCAATAATTTCAGCATGTGCAAAATATTTACTTGCGTCTTTTGCAAACTTCATCATTAGAATTGCACCAATTGCAAAATTAGGTGCTATAACTACACCGGTTGCATTTTGTTTTGATAGTTTTGACAGTTCATTTATATCATCTTTTGTCATTCCTGTTGTACCGATGACTACTCTTACACCGGCTTTTAATCCTATTTCAGCATTTGCACAAACAATTTCTGGCATTGTGAAATCAACCATAACATCTGGTTCAGATTTAGATATAGTTTCTTTTAATCTACCTGTTAACTTAATACCGGTTTCTTCAATACCACAGATCGAACCAATATCCTTACCTAGGCTTACATTATCACTTCTGTCCACTGCTGAAACTAGTTTAAAGCCAGGAGTAGCATCAACTGCACGAACAACAGCTTGTCCCATTTTTCCTGTGGCTCCGCATACTAAAACTTTAATATCTTTTGGCATAAAATTATTATATCTCATCTTCTATTATGCTTAAAACTTCTTTTTGCATTGAAAACAAATCAATCTTTTTAACAGCTAATTTTTTTAATGTTCTTGTTGTAAGTTTTCCTTCTAAACCAAGCTCTGAGCTTAAATTCTTTATTAATTTATAAACATCAGCTTCAGTAATTGGTTTACCGCTTGCATTTAAGAGTAGATTCAAATACTCATTACTCTCGATAAATTGTGTCCTTATATTGAGTACATACTCTCTAAGCACAAAGAATACCTCTTCCGATAATTTAATCTTTTCAGTATCAGAAATATTGATTGTTTTATTTTCAAAATCTATTTGATGAATATTTAAACTTTCAAGCTGAGTAGCTGATAAACCTAATTTTGAGATTAAAAGTATTATTAATTTCTGATCAATTTTTAAATTTGGAATATCAAATATCTTTTTCATCTCCTCATCTTCCAGTGTATATTCTTGGGTCTTTATTAAAGCAGTCTGATTATCTACTATTAATGAATAATTTGTAGGAGCTAATCTGTTTTTATATAAATACTTTAAAAACATTCTTAATGTTGATGCTCTTCTATTGAAAGAATTTCTTTCTTTATTAGTTTCCTCCAGATATTTTAAATATTCTTTTACCCAAAGATGGTTTATATCTTTTAATTGAGCATTTGTTCTTGCTATATAGTTGGATAAATCTCGCAAATCACCCCGATAGGCAAATTTAGTGTTTGTCGAGAAATTTTGATCTTCCTCAATTTGATTGATAAATTGTTCAATAACTTCAAGCATTGATCCTTAAAATGCATTTTTAATATGTTCAAGAGCTTTACTACTCTTATTTATTTTAATAGCAATGACATCAAACCTGCAAGCACAATCATTGATCTTTTTTAAAAAGAGGTAGTTTTTAGCAAGTTTATAAAGCTGGCTTTTCTTTTTCTTTGTTATTAATTCTTTTGCATCATCAATGCTTGTCACTCTTGACTTTACTTCTATAAAAGTAAGCTCATTTGTATTATTGTCTTTTGCAATAATATCAATTTCACCAAGTTTTCCTATTCGCCAGTTTTGATTTATTATTGAGAAACCATGTTGCTTTAAAAAGTTACAAGCTATAATTTCTCCTTCTTTGCCTAAATCATAGGTTCTTTGAGATGTCATGCATGAGACATTGTACATGTACAACTACTACTAATCAAATCCTGTAACTGTGGGTTACACAAAGAGTTTCTACCTACCGTCGGTTTTTTCGTTACACTCTCAA
>JAHFBD010000225.1 GCA_023250175.1 Candidatus Melainabacteria bacterium | reverse complement strand
TTTTATTGTGGTCTAAGTTTTTATGTATATAATGAAAGGCTTTTGTTGTAGATTTTTCGTTAAGGTTAAATAAAACCATATTAGAGCCTGCAATTAGAGCTTTTAATGCCCCATCCTCTAAAGAATAATTGCTAGTTATTCCTTTCATATTTAATTCGTCAGTAATAATTAATCCTTTAAAATTTAATTTATTTCTTAATAATTTTTGTAGAATATTCTTTGAAAGGGATGCAGGTAATTTATTGTCTTTTTCAAGACATTGTACTTGAATATGCCCTGTCATAATAGCTGGTGCTTTGTGTTTTATTGCATTTTTAAATGGCACTAATTCAAAGTCATTAATTTTTTCTATTGACTTACTTAAAACAGGTAATCCGAGGTGAGAATCAATGTTTAAATCCCCATGACCTGGAAAATGTTTTATTACTGGAATTAGGTTGTATTTTAAAAACATTTTAACAATAGCTAATCCATATTTAGACACAACTGTGGGATTATTACTTATTGATCTTGTGCCAATGATTGGGTTATTAGGGTTGGAATTTATGTCTAACACTGGTCCAAGAACCATATTAAATCCAAGTTCTAATAATTCATTTGCAATGATTTCTTGTCCAGCTAAAAGTTCTTTTAATCCTACCTTACTTAAACCCCATATGCTGGGTACAGATGTACAAATATTTCTTAGCCTTTCTACGGAGCCACCTTCTTGATCAACTGCTATAAAAGGTTTAATTGCAAGACAATTATTAACTTCAGTAATTAATCTTTTTACTTGTTTCTTGTCTTTTATATTACATTCAAAAAAAATAATTCCACCAGGCTGAATGTTCTGTAGAAATTCTTTAGTTTGTTTTGATAAAGTGTAGCCCTGAAATCCTACAAAAAAAAGCTGTCCAAGTTTTTTAGACAAATCTATGCTCATGAAATAATAATAGCAGTAGGGATAAACTGATTTAAATAATAAATATAACAAATAAAAAAGAGCCTTGCGGCTCCATTCAAATCTTTAAACTTCCTCTTTAATTTAACGTAATAATATTATACCCAGTCAGGTGTCATCTCTAACATAGGATAGTCCTACTTAAAATTAAAATCTGTTAATTTTTTCATTTCTGTTACAGCCTCTTTTATTCCAATCATAACTGCTCTACTTATTACGGAGTGACCTATGTGCAATTGCTCTATGTTGAGTTTAGCAATTGCTTTTATATTTTCATAATTTAAGCCATGACCAGCATTAGTTTTTAATCCTATACTTTGTGCATATTCAATAGCTTCTTTAACTTTATTTAATTCTGATTCATTTGGATTTTCTGCATAGGGACCTGTATGAACCTCTATAAAGTCTGCACCAATATCTTTTGCTGTTTTTATTTGTTCTTTATCTGCATTTATAAAGATGCTTACAGTTAAAGAGTGCTTATGTAAATTTTCCAAATACTTAGCTAAATGTTGTTTTTGTGCGTTTATATTTAAACCACCCTCAGTGGTTAGTTCTTGCCTTTTTTCGGGTACTAATGTTACTAATCCTGGCTTTACTTTTGAAGCAATTGATAACATTTCATCTGTAGCCGCCATTTCAAGAGTAAATAAAATATGAGGCAGAGTTGATATATGCTGGCTTATTAGGAGTACATCTCGATCGTTTATATGCCTTCTGTCTTCCCTAAGGTGTACTGTAATTCCGTTAGCACCACCTTCAATAGCAAGTTTTGCACCGATTATTGGATCAGGCTCAATAGTTTTTCTTGCTTCTCTTACGGTTGCTATATGATCAATATTTATGCAAAGTTTTAACACAAAATAAAGTATACAATATTTGCCTTGCAATACCTAATCTACGATTTGCTATTATAGAAAACAATTCAATGCATTCAAAACTTAAAATCAAATATATTGCAATAGTTGGACTTGGACTTATTGGTGGTTCATTAGCAAAGGCTTTAAAACAAAAGGACTATAAAATTATTGGTATTGATTCTTCTTATAAAACTATTTCATCTGCGATTAAAGGAAATACTATTGATTGTGGGTTTACAAAACTCAGTCCCAATACCTTGTTAAGAGCAGATCTTGTTTTTCTGGCTACACCACTTAATTTAATTGGAAAGTATATAAAACAAATTGGTAAATTTGTAAAACATGATTTAATTCTTGCAGATTTAGGAAGTACGAAACTTGAAATTTGTAAAATAGCAAAGGAGGTATTGCCTGCAAACATTGTTTTTATTGGTGGTCATCCAATGGCTGGAAGTGAGAAGTTTGGATTTGAAGTGTCTGATAAGAAACTCTTTAAAAATTCAGTGTGGGCTTTAACACCGATAGATAAAAATAATAAAACCAAACAGGCATTAAAATTGCTTGAGATTTTGATAGATAAAATAGAAGGAAGGTCTATTGTAGTGACTCCAGAGCTTCATGATAAAGCGGTAGCCTTGATTAGTCATTTGCCATTGCTCTCTGCAATTGCTTTGTGTAAACTTGTAGAAAAAGTAAAAGATAAGAAATTACAAAAACTAGCCCTACTTCTTGCTTCAACGGGATTTAAAGATACTACAAGGATTGCGGGTGGAAATTTTAACTTAAATGCAGATATTATATCTTCTAATTTTTCTGAACTAGAAAAGCTTATACCAAAATATATTGTAGTCTTGAAAGATTTAATTGAAAAAGTTTCTTGTTCTGATCCGAAACTTCTTAAAGAATTTAAAAATATAAGTTCTTGGCGTAATAAATTATATTTGCGAAGCGAAAAATTACGAGGCTTGCCTCGTGGGATCGAGCAAGCTAATTCAAACTGACTTCCTCATAGCTGACGACTGGTGACGAAGTCAAAAATTGGCGTGATATCCTGCCGCTTGCGGCATAGATAGCCAATTTTAAGGAAGTCAGTTTATATAGATGATTTTGTTGGATTAATTGCTGAGTATTTAAGTTTTTTATTTGTTGGTGAATATTTACAGTAGTCACCAGTATTTTGTTGAGAGAGTACTTTTTCTAAATCTTCGGTTGAGTTAATTATTGTATTGCTTGGTATTACAGTATCGGAAGGAATGATTGTATTTTTAATGGTTACATTATCTTCAATTAAACAACCTGAACCGATAATAGCATTTTCAATTTTAACTTTGCTTCCTATAAATGTTCTATCTGAAACTATGCATGAGCCATAAATAGTTACTTCGCTTGAAATAAAAACCTTGCTTCCTATAAATATTCCATGAATATCCTTTACGGATGATTCAATAACTTCAGATTCATTTGTCTTAATTAAGGAATTATCTCTAATCTTAGTTTCTTTTCCTATTGTTACAATAAAATTTTCAGTAGCTATAATTTGACTGTGTCCTATATAAGTATTTTCATCAATAAAAACTTTTCCTGTTATCTTAGCTTTTGGGCTGATTTGTGCTGAGTGTGATAAGCAGTGCTTAGGCTTTTTGCGAATAAACCATCTGCTAAAAATCAATAACAGATTCATTCTGAACCTCTTTAAAGTTTATATTCTGAAATCTTATTTATATTCTAGGACATTTAACCTAAATTGTCTAGCTAGATTTTTAATCTTAATAATTGTGATTTCTTAATCTTGAATGACACAGGATTAGCAATTAAAATTGCACTGCTTTCTAAAATTGTCTCAATTGCAATTAAATTATTTGCTTTTAATGTTTTTCCAGTTGCTACTAAATCTATAATTGCATCACTTAAGTTAATAATCGGAGCAAGCTCT
>JAHFBD010000044.1 GCA_023250175.1 Candidatus Melainabacteria bacterium | reverse complement strand
GCCTGGGAAGTACGTTCGCAAGAATGAAACTCAAAGGAATTGACGGGGACCCGCACAAGCGGTGGAACATGTGGTTCAATTCGATGCAACGCGAAGAACCTTACCTGGCCTTGACATGTCTAGAACCTGGTAGAGATACTGGGGTGCCTTCGGGAGCTAGAACACAGGTGCTGCATGGTTGTCGTCAGCTCGTGTCGTGAGATGTTGGGTTAAGTCCCGCAACGAGCGCAACCCTTGTTGTTAGTTGCCACTCTATAGCAATATAGAAGCACTCTGACAAGACTGCCCCGGTTAACGGGGAGGAAGGTGGGGACGACGTCAAATCATCATGGCCCTTACGGCCAGGGCTACACACGTGTTACAATGGGCGCCACAACGGGCTGCAACTATGCAAATAGAAGCGAATCCCTTAAAAGCGCTCTCAGTTCAGATCGTAGGCTGCAACTCGCCTGCGTGAAGTCGGAATCGCTAGTAAATGCAGATCAGCACGCTGCATTGAATACGTTCCCGGGTCTTGTACACACCGCCCGTCACACCATGGAAGCTGGTGACGCCCTAAATCGGTATCTTAACCGCAAGGAGAGAGCCGCCTAAGGCAGCGCCGGTGACTGGGGTGAAGTCGTAACAAGGTAGCCGTACCGGAAGGTGCGGCTGGATCACCTCCTTTCTAAGGAGACTCCCATCTAACATTTGTTTTACAAATGTTTAGTGGAGAGGTCGAACCTTTTGATACTTATAAGTTTAAATAACTCAAATACTTATAAGTGGATAGTTTTAGGTGACAGGAATACATTTCGGTACAGAGAAGTTTTTATTCAGTTATATTGCAATAATATATTGTTAAGTCTGTTTTTAAAAAATCTAGTAATATCTTTGTAAGTTGTTGAGATTTTTGGAAACAAAATCCATCTTTTATATAACTTAGTTGAAGGGATTTCAACTGTTTTATATAAGGAGAAACTTATGTGTGGATGTTCAGTACCAATGATGTTAGGTGCTTTTGTTTTAGTATCCTCAGTAATTTGGTGGATGAATTCAAAATTTGAACAAATTTTAAAAGAGCTTCGTAAAAAATAAGCGATAATTTCTTAATTCTCAAAATGGGCGATCCGTGACTTGAACACGGGACCCCACGCTTATCAAGCGTGTGCTCTAACCAACTGAGCTAATCGCCCGTACTAGAAAATTAAAGTTAAATTTAAAAAGAAAAATCAGGGTTCAGTAAAACTATTTAATTATAACTTGTAATGTATTTGTTAATCAGCTTGAAATAAATTATTAACCTCAATTTTGTATTTGCTTCTAAAGTTATCTTTGAAGTTGTTGCTTTTCTTTGCTTCTATTTTCTAGCCATAGTTTCTACAAATCGCTTGACATGTTATCTATACTTTGATTTAATATGTATCAATATTTGTTTTCAGTTCATATTTAAAATGCAACTAGAAAGAATTAACTTATCACTCAATCCTTCAGATTATATTGCTGTTGTTCACAAGCATAGAGATGGTGTAGATGCTTTAAAAAAACTTATTCCGACAAACCATGAAATAGATGAAGATGGAAATCCACAAGCTTCATTTTTACCAGGTTCTAAGGAAGAGAAAGAAAATCAGAGAGCAATCAACAGACTTGTTTATAGTATTTATTCTATAAATGGTGCAACTCAAATATTGTTACAACAAAGGAGAGCTGACTTAAATGTTGAGCTATCAAAGTTTAGAGATCTAGGGGCGGAGGAAAGAATTCGAGAATTAATTAAAGAAAAATCTGTAAATGAAAAAATAAAACCTAAAGAACAAAACATATCTGACAATAATACTTCAATGGATAACATTATTATTGGTGAAAATTTAAAGCACTTAACACCAGGAGAAGAAAGAAGGAGATCGGAATCCCATGAATATATGTCAGAAAAGCGAAGGGCTTATGTTAGTGCTTCGAAAATTATTCCGGAGATTCCAATGTTAGGATTAGCTGGAATTTTAATGAGTGGACCAAGTGTTTATATCCCATTTTTTACAGCAAATGAAATTGGTTTAAAAAGCAAGAGTAAACAAGCTAGACTTGCTACTCTTTCATTGTTTGAAGGTCAGATTTTATCAACTCTAACTCAATATGATTTTGAGACTAATAAAATAAAAACAGACTTTTTATCTTACAAACAAGATGAATATATTCCTAATTTACTTTTAATTATTAATGCTATATCCAATCAAAAAAATTATGGTACGGATGATACAGATCCTGATGTAAGAGAAAAAGCGAATAACATAGAAGCCTTTGCTTATAAAGCTTGTAATTTAATTAAAAAGTCTCAAAAATTAACTGATATTTTAATTGGTGATTGACAGCTATATAATTAACTGCTTGAATATTACCAATAAACATTTAACTTTGAGTACTTGCTCAAAGAAGGGATTTTAAGCATGGTTGCAAAAGTAAAGCCAATATTACCAGATCAATTTATAGTTGTTAAACCACAAACAATAGAAGATAAATTTTCACTTGCACTTAATACGCTTAGTAAGCTTATCTTTTTTTCTCATGAGCTTGATCGTCGTGGTATTCCAAAGATTGCAAGTGATATAAAACTAAGTGCAATTCATAAACGACAAGAAGATGTGAAAAAATATATACAAGGTATTTGTAGTTATGATAATGAGCTTCAAAGAATACTTTCATCATCACCGGTAAATTCTTTAAATATAATCTTTAAAAATATTGCTCATTTAGCACCACAGCAAATAATGATAAATCCTGTATATGAGCTTGATAATCTTAATATTCATGGTATTCCAGGAATAAATACTTTGCTACAAAGAGATTCTGCTTTGTTGCTTACCTTTATTATGGCTAAAAATTGTGGTTTAAAAAGTAATAATGTTGAAGTTAAAAGAGGTGCATTAAATGCAATTGCAATAGCTTCTAAACATCTTGAACATTCATTGCTTACGACAAAGCAAATTGATAACACAACACAGAGAGCCTTGTCTAATCTGCAAGCAATCCGAGGAATACTTCAAGATGCTCAATATAAAGATTCTAATCAAATAATTAATGATATAGCTTTTGATATAGATACTTCACTCGAATTGATAGAAATTGAAGTCTATGAACATTTAAATAAGATAAAATCCAGTTTTGATTCAAAGAAAAGTGCTTAACTCTTACAAATTATAAGCTTGAAATAATCTTCAAAATTTTGTATCAATGTAATTTTGTGTCCTTCTTCAATAATACTTCGTGAGACACTTTCAGTGGGTTCTCCAGCATCTAACCAAACTTCTAACACCTCACCTTTGTGCATTTTATCAAGTTGTATTTTAGTCTTAACAAAATTTAAAGGACAAGATATTCCTCTTAAATCTAACAGTTGGGAGGAAGATGTAGAAGAAGTCTGTACAGCATCAAGTTTTTGATTTGTGTCTTCATTCATACTTTATGTCTCAGAAAAACATTTGTCTATAACGCAAGTATTTGGTAATGGACATTCACTTGATGTTTTCATCTTACCCCATTCTTTTTTAAAGCAATCTCTGCTTTGAATGTATCCATAAACAAAATCAAACATACTTTGCATATCTTGTTCATGTAACTTTGATAAGCAGGATAGGCAAAACTGTTCTTCAACATATCCTAAAGCAAGATTCATATTGTATGCTCTACGGCATATACTTTGTTTGCAGGTTAGGCAAGGAAAAGGGAAATCCACTATTGTTGTTATTTCTTGGCTGGCTTAGCTTCAGCAGCTTTAGCTGGGGCTTCTTTTCCAGCGGCTGGAGTTGCAGCAGCTTCAGTCGTTGGTGTAGCACCTGGTACAGCGGCAGCCTCAGTAGTAGCAACTTTTTCTTCAACTTCATGGGTCTTAGCTATTTCAACTTTAGCAAGGACTTCATTAGGTTGGGCTAGGATTTGAATCTCTGATGGCACTTTTAAATCTTTTGGATGTATTGCTTGTCCAATCTCTTCAATTAATCCAAGGTTTATATCGATAGTGTCAGGAATATCTTTTGGAAGACATTGAACTTCAATCTCAGTAAGGGACACAATTAAAATCCCGCCTTTAGTAACCGCGGGTGAGTGTCCAGTATAATTTAGAGGTACTTTAACTTTAAGTTTTTCATTACTCTTTATCTTATAAAACTCTATGTTTAAAATATGATCTCTTACTGGATCTATCTGAACATTTCTAATTAATATAGGAAATTTTTCTTTTCCATCAACTTCAAGCTCATTAATATGAGAGTATGCTTTATGTGGTATTTTTGAAAATTCTTTAGCATTTACTTGAATTGATTCTGAGGTGAATCCATGTCCATAAACTGTTGCGGGTACAAAACCTTCTTGCCTAAGTGCATTTGGTTTTTTATTTTCTTTTGTTTTTGCTTTAATTAAAAGTGCTTTTGCCATTGTTTTATCCTTTATTCTTTACCTTTGACCTTATATCTTAACGTATAAGTTGAAAAAATTTAAGAACTTATTTTGTATCACAAAAGAATCCCAAGTAATATAGACAGATATTTAAGTTATGCATGAATTGGTGTAGCAATTTCATTTAATCTGTTCTGTAGATAATTTGCACAACCTAATAAAGGAGCCTTATCGTTCAAAATAACTTTAACAGGCATTTGAGATACCATGACTGATAACCTTCCCTTATGTGTAAAAGATTGCATAAAGGCCCCTTCTTTTATCTTGTTTAAGATTTTTGGAGCAATTCCCCCACCTATATAGACGCCTCCAGTAGCTAGGCTTGTCAAGGCAAGGTTACCAGCTTCAGCTCCATATACGGTGATAAATAGTTCTAATGCTTTTTCACAACACTCATCTTTTTTTGATATTGCTGTTTCTGAAATAACAGCACTTGGATCTTTGTCTTTTAGTTTTTCTAGTAACCAATGGGGTGTATCTTGGTAGGTTGTCTCTTTAAAAAAATCATAGATATTTAAAAGACCAGGACCTGAAAGTATTCTTTCATAGCTAATCCGACCGTATTTATTTATAAGATAATTTAAAAGATCTATTTCGATTTTATTTCTTGGGGCAAAATCAGTATGTCCGCCTTCAGAAGCAGATGGTTTATATTTGTTACCATCCCAAAATATAATAGATTCTCCAAGTCCAGTTCCAGCACTTAACAGGCATCTGTTTCCTTGTGGTTTTTCCACTCCCTTATTTAAAATAAATACATCCTTGTCTTCCAAAATTTCTATTCCGTAAGCCGCTGCTTCTAGATCATTGAGTAAGCCAACATGTGCAATATCAAGTTTTAATAACTCTGCAATTTTTTTTATGTCTACAAGCCAGGGAAGATTTGTAGCATCACACAAACCTTCTTTTACTGGACCAGCTACTCCAAAGCAAGCATCAGTAATTTTTAAGCTTTTATTTTCTTCAATAAACTCTTTTACAATAGTTTTTAAACTATCATAATCTTTACTGGGGCAACTCTTTTCAAGAGTAATTAAGTATTTGTTTTTTGTCTTTTCAAGGATTGCAATATTTGTTTTAGTTCCACCAATATCACCAACAAGATACATATGTCCTCCTAAGCTTCTATTTTATTTGCAGCTTTTCTTTTATTTGGATCCAGTATTGATTTTCTTAGCCTTATCGATTTTGGTGTAACTTCTACAAGCTCATCATTATTTATATATTCAAGAGCTTCTTCTAATGACATTTGACGAGGTGGCGGTAAGCCTTCTAAAACCTCTGCTCCAGCAGATCTTATATTTGTAAGTTTTTTTGTTTTACATACGTTTACTTCTAGGTCTTGTGGTTTACTGTTTTCGCCAACAATCATACCCTGGTAAACGTTTGTGCCGGGATGAATAAAAAAAGCCCCCCGGTCCAAAGCATTTAAAATTGCATAAGGTGTGCTTACGCCACCTTCAAAGGCAATGATTGCACCACTTCTTGTTTTATTTATTTGACCTACATAGGGTCTATATTCATAAAAAGAGTGGTTCATTACTCCTTGCCCTTTTGTTTGCCTAATAAACTCACTTCTATATCCAATTAATGTGCGGGTAGGGACTTCGAATTCAAGCACGGTAATATTTCCATCGGAGTGCATATTTTTCAGTTCACCTTTTCTTTTACCCATGGCTTCTATGCAGGAACCTACAAATTCATCCGGAACATCTAAAATTAAAAGTTCAAATGGCTCATGCTTTTCATTGTTTATAGATTTAAATATAACTTCAGGTTTGCTTACTTGAAATTCATACCCTTCTCTTCTCATTGTTTCAATTAAAATTCCAAGATGTAATTCACCTCTTCCACTTACTAAAAACTTGTCTGTTGATGTTGTTTCTTCTACTCTTAATGAAACATTGCTTTCTAATTCTTTCGAAAGTCTTTCTCTGAGCTGCCTGGAAGTAACAAATTTTCCTTCTTGTCCAGCAAATGGACTATCATTTACTGAAAAAGTCATTTGCATTGTAGGCTCATCTATTTTAATTAAACCAAGAGCTTGTGGGTTTTCTGCATCAGCAAGAGTCTCTCCTATGTTTGCATCATTAATTCCACTCATTGCAATTATCATGCCAGCACTTGCTGCTTCGATTTCTACTCTTTTCAAGTTTTCAAAACTAAATAACTTATATACTTTTTCTCTTTGAATGTTTCCGTCAGTTTTAATTAGTGCAACGTTTTGACCGACTTTAATACTTCCATTATGGATTCTGCCTATTAATATTCTTCCCAAATAATCACTATAATCTATGCTTGTAACTTGGAATTGGAAGGGCTTATTTTCATCTCCAATTGGTGGTGGCACATGATGAACTATTATATCTAAAAGGGGTTTTATATCTTGAGATTCACCATTTAATTCTGCTTTTGCTATTCCTCTTAATCCACTTGCATATACGATTGGGAATTCTGCCTGATCCTCACTGGCACCTAATTCTATAAATAAATCCAGAACTTGATCTATAACCCTGTTTGTATCAATGTTTTGTCTGTCAATCTTATTAATTACCAGTATTGGTCTTAAACCTTTCTCTAAGGCTTTCTTTAAGACAAACCTTGTTTGTGGTTTAGTTCCTTCAAAAGCATCAACAATTAAAAGGCAACCATCCACCATTCCTAAAACACGTTCAACCTCCCCTCCAAAATCAGCATGCCCAGGAGTGTCTACAATATTAATTAAAAAATCGTTGTAGTTTACAGCAGTGTTTTTTGCAAGAATTGTTATACCACGTTCACGTTCTAGTTCGTTTGAATCCATTACACAGTCAACAACTTCTTGATTAACCCGAAAGGCACCAGTATATTTTAGTATTGAATCTACAAGTGTAGTCTTTCCATGGTCTACATGGGCAATAATGGCTATATTTCTGATTTTAGTATTCATTAAGACTTCGATGGTTTGGCTGAAATTATAGAGAGAGCTCTTTGCTCAATTCTTTGAGCTTCAGCAGTTTTACCAGTCTTTTTATACATTTCGGACATATTTCGTAAGACTGTAATGATACTAGGGTGAGACTTCCCGTAATTCTTTTCAAAGATTGCAAGAGATTGTTTAAAAAGAGGTTCTGCCTGAGTGTACTTTCCTTCAGCACTATAAAGTTCTGCCAGGTTGTTTAATGAAATCGCTACATCAGGATGTTCTTTCCCCAAAGCACTTTTTCTTATTTCTAATGCTTGTTTTAAAAGAGGTTCTGATTTGCTGTATTTTTCTTGTGCTCTGTAAAGGACAGCTAAATTATTTAATGAAATTGCTACGTCAGGATGTCCTTTTCCTGAAAGCTTTTCTCTAATAGTTAAAGCTCTGTTATAAAGAGCTTCTGCTTTCTCATATTTTTTTAGATTTCTATATAAGACTGCTAAATTGTTTAAATCTCTGGCTACATCTAAATGCTCTTTACCATAAATTTTTTCATCAATTTTAAGTGCTTCTTTATAGTAGGCTTCTGCTTCAGTTAGTTTTCCTGTTGCTCTGTTTAATTCAGCTAGATTATTTAATGAAACTGCTACTTTTGTATCTTTTTTACCGAAAGAATTTCTTGCGAATTTTAAAGCTTCTTGTGCTACTTGAATTGATTGTGGATAATTACCTTGCTTATACAATACAACAACATTTTTATTTAAATTATTCCATTCATCTTGTAGTTTAACTAATTCCTCTTGTGATTTATGCATGCTACAGCCAGCTAATAAAGAAATCAATAAAATTAAAAACACCCCCTTTATTAGGTTAGATTTCATTTTTAACATTCTTCTATTCTCCTTATTTCTTTAATCTATTAATCTCAGTAATTAATTCCATACATAGTTTAATAGTATACAGTACTGTTTAGCTTTTTTAGACGATTTGACTTAATTTTAAAGAGTAAAACTGAACTCTAAGAGTTAATCTTTTAATCCTGATTACAAAATATAAAGCAAAATATTATTTTTTTATTAACAACATTGCTCATACATGATTAATACAGAGCAGAACAACATGTAAATAATTGACTACTATTTTCTTTAGCAATCATGAGAAGTGTATTTAAATGGTTATAAAAAAATTACACTGTAAGAATTTTGAATTTGCTTTTTTTACCTTGTCCATATATAAAATCGTTATCTGGAGTAGAATAATAAGATAATTTAAAAGTCTTAACTAAGCAATCTTTGCTAAAGCAGTCTGTGAGCTGCTTTGTGCCAAGTGTGTTTTTTATGGTTTTAGCTAGAGCTTGCTTAGAAGTAGAACTATATAGAAAGCTTGGAGGTTAAAAGTATGGCATCTGAGGTTAGTAAAATTTATCCCTTTGTGTATCCATTAACTAAGATAAGAGAGAATAACTCAGGTGTAAATGTAAATAGTCAATTAAAGCCTTTAGCTAAAGAGGTTGATAGTACCACTATTGATGATATAAAAAAAATAATAAGTCAAGGAATCGATCGTACTACATTTCAAAAGCAGAATGAAATTGTTAATTTTGATGAATATCTAAGTCGAGTATTTGAAAATCCTAAATTGATTAGAACTTCTAGTCAGCGAATTCTGGATATGGTTTTATCTAAAGGGCGAGAAGCTGTGTTAATCGATGGTGAGACAATTTATCGTTATAATTTTTTTGCAAAGCCTGTCAATCCTGATGATGCTATATCAGGTATTGAAAAGCCTCTTCATGAGTTAATGCAAAAGGTTGAAGGTGCTGCTAACGGTAGTGGTCCGGATAAAAGAATAATACTTTTAGTTGGTCCTGTAGGTAGTGCAAAAACAACTATAGTTAGAACTTTAAAAGATGGATTAGAGGTTTATACGGGTACAGACGAAGGTGCTTTATATGGAGTTCAATGGGATCTTAAGAAACCCAATGGGGAGCCTTTATTTAATGATTTGCCAGCTACTAAAAAATGTGATGTTCATGATGATCCGTTTAAACTTTTACCAAATACCCCTGAAAATGATGTTCAGCAAAAAATTCTATCAGCTTTAAATAACAATCTGGCTGAAAAAGCAAAAGCCGGTAATAAAGTACTGTCGTATCAACTTCATTCTAAAGGAGATGCCTGTCCTTCTTGTACAGATATTTATAGTAGACTTCTTAAACACTATGAAGGTGATGTAGATAGTGTATTAAAACATCTTAAAGCAAAAAGAGTTGTACTTAATGAGGATGCAAGGGTTGGACTAACTACGTATGAGCCTAGAGATGAAAAAAGTCATAATGTTGAGCAATTAACTGGTGATGTAAATCTTCGTAAGCTTATGAAATCTGGGCAGGATAGTGATCCCCAAAGCTTTAATTTTGATGGTGAACTGTGTCTTTCTAACCGAGGACTGGCACATTTTGATGAACTTTTAAAATTGCCAAAAGAAATGCTATATGTTCTTTTAACAGCAGCTCAGGATAGAAAATATAAAGCTACTAAGTTTGCACAAATATCTTTTGATGGATTGCTGATAGGTACTACTAATATTCCGGACTGGGAGAAGGTTGGAAGAGATAAGCACTCTGAAGCAATTAGAAGCCGAATTATAGAAATTCCAGTTCCTTATAACAATAAAGTTAGTGATGAAATGAAAATCTATCAGAAATCATTTATGAAATCAGCTGATGCTAGAAATATTCATGTATCACCACATACTGTATGGATAGCGTCGTTGTGGGCTGTTATGACGCGACTTGCTGAAACAAAAGGTGATATTAGTATGCTTCAAAAAGCTCTTTTATATAACGGAGAACAGATAAAAGACTACAACTCGTATAAGGTTTTACAGATGAAAAAAGATGTCCCGATTGAAGCGAAGGAACTGCTAAAAGGGATTTCACCAAGAAGTATAGAAAATGCACTGTCTGGTGCAATGTCACACCCGGATGTAACAGATGAACAAAGAGGGAGTAGGTGTGTAAGTCCATATCTTGTTTTAGATAGATTGGAACAAGAATTACAAAAAGGAATTTCTAATATTACTCCTCAGGAAAGAGAGAGCTTTAAAGCTTACTTGAAAGAGGTAGAAAGAGAATTAGATGTTTTACTAAAGAAAGATGTGCATAGAGCAATTGCTGGGAATGAACAAGAGTTGGAAAATCTCTTTAATGCATATAAGAGAAATGTCTTTGCATGGAAGAGAAAAGAAATGGTAATTAATCCAATTACAAAAAGAGCTGATGATCCTGAAAAGGATGGCTTAATGAAAGCAATAGAAGATAAATTAGAAGTTACTGATGCAAATAGAAATGAATATAGAGCCTGGTTTGTTGAACAGTTTGCATTAGCTCCACAGGATAAACCATTCATATATAAAAGTGATAATAAACTTAGAAAATCTCTAGAGGATGTTTTGGTGGAAAAGCATAGTGATATTACTATTTCTCTACCAGATATCAGTAAAGAAACGGCAAGTACAGAAGAGCAAAAACAATTCCAAATAATAAAATCACGCTTAGTTAAAAAAGGTTATTGTGATCACTGTTCTGACATAGCTATTTCACAAGCATCATCACCTAAAAACCGTGGTACAGTGCGTCACTAGTTTGTTTTTATAAGGAGTGATGTAATTGTATATAAATAGGATAAATACGGCAAGTTCTTTCCCGAGGAAAATCGTAACCAATAATATTGATAAACCTTGGCTTAGACCAATAGCCCAAAATCAGCCTAAAATAAATGCTTGTGAACATAATATTGGTATTGGTCAGGGAATTGTTGGACAAGGTAGTTATCCTGTAGGTCCAAAGACTACTCCAGAACTCTATCATTGGGCAACAATTATAAATAAGATCAGTAGTGAAGAAGGATTAGATCCATTTAATGTCAAGTTTTGGGTAATGAATCGGGATTCTCTTTTGCATACTGCTGCACGTTCAGGCTTTCCTGTCAGGTATAAACATTGGTCTTTTGGACAAGCTTATCAAGAGCTTCTATTGCCACAAAAATACGGACTTTCTAAACTTTATGAACTGGTAATAAACACAGATCCTTGCTATGCATATCTGTTAGCAGAAAATCCATTATATTCACAAAAGGTAGTAATGGCTCATGTAATGGGTCATAGTGACTTTTTTAAAAATAACTATATGTTTGGTGAAACCAATAGAAATATGTTAAATCGAATGAGTGACATAGCTACTTCTATAAATAGCATTTCAAATACTGAAAATGTGTCAGAAAAAGAAGTTGAAGACTTTATAGAAAAAGTACATTCAATTCAGTGGTTAATTGATTTAAGTACTAGTAATCCACGTAAGTTAAAAGTTTACTCGGATAAAAAAGATGATCTTAGTAAAGTATCTAATGATTGGGGCAAAGTAGATGTTTCGCATTTGCCTTCACATATGGATAGAAGGATAAATGATCATGAAAGCCTTACGAAAGAAAAAGAATTAGAGGAAAAGCGTAGAGATGAAGCGGCTAAAAAAAATCCACAGCATCCGGAACGTGATGTAATTGCATTTTTGATTGAAAACTCAACAACATTAAAACCTTGGCAGAAAAAGATTTTAACCCTTATGCGTGAGGAAAGTTATTATTTTGTACCTCAGTTACAAACAAAAATAATGAATGAAGGCTGGGCAACGTATTGGCATACAAAGATCATGAAACATAAAGATGTTGTGGACTTAGAAAATGTTGCACATATAGGAATGATGCTTGGTAATGTTTTAGCTCTTCAAAAATTTAATATTAATCCATATACCCTTGGCTATGTGATCTTTAAGGATATTGAAGAAAGGTGGGATAAAGGAAAACATGGTCCTGACTGGGAAGCCATTACAAATATGGATGAAAAAGAAAACTATGACAAAAAAGAAATGAAAGGGAAAGAGAAAATATTAGAGGTTCGGAAAAAATATAATGATGTTCAGTTTTTAAGAACATTTTTTACTCAAGAAATCGCAAACAAATTGCAAATGTATACCTGGGATACAGAACCTGGTGAAAATATTGAAATTTCCAGTAAAGATTTTCAAGATATCAAAGATAGATTATTGGAGATGTTGTCAAATGGAGGGCAGCCACTAATACAGGTCATTGATGGGAACTATGCTAATCGTGGTGAGTTAGTTTTAGAACATGTACACTCATATGACTTAAAACAAGATTATGCAGAAATGACTCTTGCAAATATTAAAGCTATTTGGGGGCGTCCTGTACATCTCATTACTAGTAACACTTCAAAGGATGGCAGCAAAAAAATAATGAAGATTTCAGTTCTGGATTCAGAAAATAGAATAGAGCCTAAAGATGTTATTAAACGATATATATTAAAGCCTAATGGTGAAAATGATTATGAATGTGATGCTAGTGGTAAACCCGTGCATCGTCCTGCTTCAGGAGGTTGGTATTTTTAATATGCAGGTTAATAATATAAGATACAATCCATTCCTTCCTTTAAATCCTTCTAAGCCAAAAACAAAGGAAACAACAATACCTCTTTCACACTTAGGA
>JAHFBD010000043.1 GCA_023250175.1 Candidatus Melainabacteria bacterium | reverse complement strand
ATTATATGAACATATAAGGCTTGAGGAGAAATATAAAGAATTTATATCTGATCGTTCTACTGTTGATTGTTGGACCCATTGGGTAAGATGGAGTTGGGGTGCAACAAAAACTTATGAATCAGAAAAATATTTCAGATTGGCTTTTAATCAAGCACTTAAATACTCTCATATAATTTATATTCCAAGGCTAATTAAACCGAGCGATGATGGCTTTCGATGGAATGATGAAGATTATCAAAATCAGGTTGATAGACTCTTAAAAGAAACCTTATTGCAATGGGAATTGATGAATAAAACTTATATCGTACAATCAAACCAAGTAAAAGAAAGAATTCAGGAAATACTACAGCTTTTAAATTAACACTCTACAATTACTCTGTCAGGTTTGTTAAAGTTTTTCTCTATTACTTCTTTGGATTCATTTTCTCCCAAGAGTTGCTTTGCTTCTTGTAGAGAGACTATATAACAGAACAAATCTGGATAGCTGCCTAATGTTTTCAAAAGCATAGATCTAATTAAATCAGTTTTTTTGTGTTTTGAAGTACCCATAACCCCTGCCTGTCTGGTTATATAAAACCCTTATTCTATGCCATTTTTCAGGGGTAACACTATTATGGAAGATAGATCAACTGTTTATCTTACTAGCTTTATAATCCAGCTTGATATGTCATTAACAACTTCTTCTAGATTATCTTCTATGAATAAGTCATGAAATGACTCTGTATAAACCCTCTTACTTTTGTCGACAATTTTTATTTCATTAAAACACTTATCCATAATGGTGTTAGAGCATACTTGATCTTGTCCTGCTTCCAACATTAACACAGGTGCATTTAAATCTTTAATGGTTTTTTGTGCATTTATAGATAAAAAATAAACTTCTTTTAAAGCTTGTGCACTAACATTGATTACTCTTAATTTATCTTGTTTGACCTTTAGTTGAGTCTCTTTGTTTTTAGTTAATAACTCAGGTCCAAAAGGCAATATGACAGGATCTGATGGTTTATATATTGATTTCTGTAAAACAGGAAGCACAAACTTTGTAACAGAGAAAATTTTATTATTTCCTTCAAAGCCTGGAACAGAGAGGATCCATCCATGAGGTTTAACACTTTTACTAATCATTATTGCTATTAAAGCACCCATGCTATGTCCTAAAATGAATACAGGTGATTTTATATTGAATTGAGTTAAAAACTTTTCTACAACTTCTTTGGTGATGTTAATCCAGGTCTTATATGAGTCAATGTATCCTCTTTCATATTTGCTTTGACCAAAGCCGGGCAAATCAAATGAAAAGTGATTTATATTATTTTTGTTAAATAGATGGGCAGCATTATCAAACCAGAGACAATGTCCACCTAAGCCATGAATTGAGAAAATATTTGCAAGTGCATTATTATCGTTGTTATGCCAAAAACGATAATAAACTTTATCAAAATATCCTTCACTAAGCATTTTTTGTTTCTACCTACCGCTCGTTTCGCACTAATGCTCAACTCGCTTTTCAGTTCCGACGCTTTTTGGTGAATAAATCATACAAAAAGCTTATTTATAGTCTTATATATTATAGCTAGGCAGTAACCATTTTTTAATAATATAATATTGTTTATGAATACTAAAGCCTCAGAGAAAAAAAACTTACGTGTAAATATCCTTGATGTTTTATTAATAATAACAATTGTTTTAAGCTTTAATGGTTACCAATTAGCATGTGCAGAAAAAACTGGATTAAACAAAATTATTGAAGGAAAAGAAAAAATTGCTATTGAGCTTTTAATTCCAGATGTCCATTCGCCCAATAAAGAGATTTTTAAGTCAGGTGAAAACTCAGCAATTACTATTAGAAATAGACCATATACGAGATTAAGTATTATTAAGGTTGAGTCAAAGCCAAAACTTATAACTATTCCGGATTTGCGGGGTGGATATAAAACAATTGAAGATCCTGCCAGGAAAGTTACAAAAGACTATATAGTCACTTTAACTGATACGGCATTAATAACAGCCGATGGTTTTGTTATTGGTGGAAATAAAATAAAAATCGGAAATCAAATTGAGCTTGAAGGGATGGATTATAGATTAGGTGGAAAAGTCATTAATGTTTACCCCATTAAATAAAGTTCTGGATGTTTGGTCTGACAAGGTAATAAAAAATTCAATACTAAGAAAAGCTTTATTTATAAATCCCCAATTAATAGCTTTTCAATATGAATCTTTTCAAAGAATTATATATAGATTACTTATTATTTCTATCAGTGTTCTTTTTGGGGCACTTTCCTTGCCACAGTTTGCAAGTGATCGGTTTGGCATAGGTTTAATCATTTTATTTTGCTTTCTAATATTTGTAATTAACATTTATGCAAATAAGTTCTTTTTTACATTTAGCAGCATTGATTTTTTGCTTTTAGCCTTTCTTTTTATTGCATGTATAAGTACTTTTAGCTCTTATTTTTTTAAAGAAAGCTTTGTTGGATTGTTTAAATATTTTATTTATTTTTTGTGGTACTTACTTATAAAAGGATTATTGTTAAACTCTTCGAAAAAAAACTTTATTGCTTTGTGGAACGTTCTCATAGTGATTGCTACTATTACTTCTTTAATAGGAATTTACCAGTACATAATAGGTGTAGAGCCTTTAGCAACCTGGGAAGATCCCACATCAGAAAATCTACATACAAGGGTATATTCAACACTTGGAAATCCTAATTTATTAGCAGGATATTTAATTGGAATTTTGCCAATGTCTATTATTATGCAATTTGAAAAAAAAATAAATCCATGGAATCGACTATTGAATCTTTTAAGTAGTATTATTATTTTCATTTGTTTGATTTTTACTGGTTCGCGAGGAGCATATTTAGGATTATTTGCTGGACTTGGATTTTCATTAATTGTTTGTATAAATTATTTAAGCAATAAATTAAAAAAGAAAGATAGAGTTGTAGCTTTCTGTGGCTTGTTTTCTCTTTTAATAATTGTAAGCAGTCTTGTTTTATTTTTGTTCCCAGTAGTTGCTGAAAGGATTTCAACAATCTTTACATTGAGAGAAAATACAAGCAATAGTTATAGGGTTAACGTTTGGTTATCATGTTTACAAATGTTAAAAGACAATTGGCTAGTTGGGATTGGTCCTGGAAACAGTACTTTTAGATTGGCTTATGGATTGTATATGATTAGTGGTTTTGATGCATTGGCAGCTTACAATGTTTTTTTAGAAATTGGTATTGAGCTTGGAATTGTAGGATTTTTAATATTTAGCTTAATTATTTTAATATCTTTTCTTAAACTTCATACATTATTTTGGAATCAAAAGAATATATTTGCCCTGGGAATATTTATTTCTATTATAAGTCTTTTAACTCATGGAGTATTTGATACAGTGTTTTTTAGGCCGCAAATTTTTATCCTGTTCTGGTTTTTATTAGCATCAATTGGTAAAATAGAAAGTGAAATGGGTAAATAAAAATTAAAGAGAGGTTAGTTTATATTGAACATAAAATTAAAAAGAAAAGAAAAAAATAGTTCAAACAAAACAAAATCAAATCAGGAAATAGATCATTTAAGTATTGCTTATATTGCTGCTAATACAGCAGAAGAAAAAAAAGGAGAAAATCTACTCTTACTGGATGTAAGTAAGCTAACGGTTCTATCTGATTACTTTTTAATAGTAACTGCAAATAGCTCTGCACAAATAGAAGCAATTGCTTCACATCTTGAAGAAGTTTTATCTAAAATGAATTACAAACTAATTTCTAAAGAAGGAATTGTAACTAGTAATTGGATTGTCTTAGATTTTGGAAATTTAGTGGTTCATGTAATGCGTCAGGAAGAAAGAGATTATTATAAGTTAGAAAGGTTTTGGTGTAATGCAAGTATTATTGACAGAAAGTGCTGGAGAAAAGCTTCTTAGACTTGAATATAAAGAGAGAACAAGCATTATAAATTTTACAGAGACAGGTAATTTTAAAAACTTTAATGATAAAGTAAAGCTTTTTATAAATAAGCACCAGCAAAAAAACGAACTTTTAATTGTTGATGATATTTATCCATTAATACAGAGTAAAAATAAAATATATGAAATCAAAGACCATATAAATCTTTCTGGTTATAATCCTTTGCAAGGTCCTCAGTTTATCTCACTTACAGGAATTTACAATTCACCAAATGGAATAATAGTGATTGGATTAAAAGAAGGTGTTGAGTTAAATAAACATGAAAAGAAGGTTTTATTAAAAGTTGGTGCGAAGGCTTATTGTTATAATCTTGTGTCTACTGTTATTTATGCAGTTTCCTTAGGGCTAAAGATTAAGGCAGTTGGGATAGTAAAAAGTCAATCTCCTCTTTTGTATTAAAAAAATGAATTGATGCTCTGGACAAATTTAGTCCTTGAATCTCTCTTATAGCAATTTTCTTCTCTTCCCATAGTTTATTTACTAGAGTATGAGCATGTATATTTTTGTGTTGCCATGAGACTAAGCCCGCATGATTCTTTGATGTATGAATGGTAATGTTTGGATTTTGATTTAATCTTTCAATTAAATAAGCAGTTAGTTGATGTATTCTGTTGTAGATATTAAATTGTTTTAAAGAGCCTGTAATAAAATCAATTGAAGTTCCTAAGCCTTTAAAGATAGAAGAGTTTAATCCACCAAATTCGAATAGTGATGCATTTTCATTAGGTTTCCATTTGAAATTAAAATCATATAATCTATCTTTGTTGGAAAACAGAGCTGAATTAAATCCTACAATAGATGGCCATGGCGGACGTTTAGAAAATAAGATTTCATTTATATATAAAAATCCTGTACCATATGGACCCATTAACCATTTGTGTCCTGGTGCTGCATAAAAATCAGGATTTAATTCTTTCAAGTTAACTTTAATAGCACCAACTGCTTGTGCCCCATCAATAATAGATATGATATTTTTTTCTCTGAGTACGGTTAGTATTTCTTGTAAATTGTGTATAGTGTTGCCAGTTTCATAAAAAACATGACTTAGTACAATAGCTTTGGTGTTTGGTGAAAGACTGTTAATGATTGATTTTAATGGGTTCTGTGTATCTGTCTCGATCAATTTTATTTTTGTAGAGTAACGTTCTTTTAAATTATATAGAGGAAATAATGCCCCAGGATGTTCATGCTTTGTAGATATAATCTCATCTTCAGATGTCCAATTAAAAGCATTCAGTGCAATGTTCATACCAAATGTAGTATTAGGTGTTAGGGAGATGTTTTCTGGATTACAGGATAAGAAAGAAGCCAGTTTATTCTTTGTCTCAAGAATCTCATCATAAAATGTTTTTATGCCAACTTGTGTGAAAGGACCCAGTGTGTATTGTTTATTAAAAGAGTCATTAATAGCTTTTATTGTAGTAGTGGGTAAAGGTCCATCCATGCCAGAGTTAAATGAAATCACATCTTTTAAAATAGGTATATTTGCTCTAATATCTTGAATGTCAATATCATATATCTCTTTTTGCATACTTCCTATTATAATATCTAGAGTGGAGATAAGGGTTTAAATAATGAAACACACACCAATAACTCTTGTGATTTTAGATGGTTGGGGCATTGCGCCAAGCAGTAAAGGAAATGCAATTTCTCAAGCAAATCTTCCTAATTATAAGCAACTACTTAAAGGATATCCAAATACAATTTTATATACTAGTGGAAAGGCTGTAGGGCTTCCAGATGGTGTAATGGGAAACTCTGAGGTTGGGCATGAAAATATTGGTGGAGGGAGAATCGTAACACAAAAGCTTACTCTTATAAGCCAAGCTGTTCAGAATGGAGTATTTTTTAAAAACAAAGTTCTATTAAATGCAATTGATCATGTAAAGAAAAACAATTCTAGACTTCATCTAATGGGTTTAATTAGCGAGGGTGATGTACATAGCCATTTGGGACATTTATATGCATTATTTGAACTTGCAGCAAGAAATAATATTAACAATGTTTTGCTCCATGCAATTACAGATGGAAGAGATGATCCTCCAAAAAATGCAACAAATTTATTGAAAAATATTGAAGAAAAGTTAAAAGTTTGTAAAGGCAAAACAGTAACTGTTTGTGGTCGTTACTATGCAATGGATCGTGATAATAGATGGCAAAGAGTGAAAAAATATTATGATTTGCTTACACAAGGAGTTGGACTAAAAGCGATATCGGCATTTGATGCGGTTAATGCTGCATATATAAGAGGACAAAAAAATGAACAAAGTGGAGATTCTCCTTTAGAAAATTCTGATGAGTTTATCCTGCCAACGCTTATTGAGAGTGTTGTAGAAAATCCTAAGATTCAAGACAATGATGCAGTTATATTTTTTAATTTTAGACCAGATAGAGCAAGAGAGATTACAACAGCTCTTACCCAAGTCAACTTTACAGAATTTGAAAGAAAATGCGTATTAAAGAATTTATGTTATGTTTGTTTGACTGAGTATGATACTAAATTACATGAAAAAGAATTTGCAAATCCTGTAGTGCCTATAGCTTTTACTAATAAGGATCTTCCGGATGTAAATCGTAAAAACTCACTTGGAGAAGTTATTTCACTCTTGGGTGAATCACAGATTAGAATTGCAGAAACAGAAAAATATAGACATGTGACTAGTTTTTTAAATATGGGAAAACAGGACGAATTTAAAGGAGAGGAAAGAGTTTTAATCCCATCTCCTAAAGTTGTCACCTATGATTTACAGCCAGAAATGAGTGCTGCTGAGGTTTGTCGCAAAACCGTAGAATCAATACTTTCGAAAAAATATGCTCTTATTGTAGTTAATTTTGCAAATGCAGATATGGTTGGACATACTGGCATTATTCCAGTTGCAATAAAAGCTGTAGAAACTGTAGATAAAGCACTGGGAGAAATTTATCAAGCGATTCTAAGTGTAAATGGGACTTTATTTGTTACTGCTGATCATGGAAATGCAGATCAAATGATTAATGAAGATGGTTCTGTTAGAACAGCACATAGTTTAAATCCTGTTCCTTTTATCTTTGTGAATAAAGAATTAAAGCATTTAAAGATTAAAGAAAAAGGTTGCTTGGCTGATATAGCACCAACAATTCTTCATATTGCTGGTATTGATCGACCTAGTGAAATGACCGGGGACTTCTTAATAGAGGATGGTAGTTTGACTGCAACTAAAAATAATTTTAATGCAAAACAAATAACAATGTTATGAAAGGAAAAATATGGCTAAAGAGATAAAAAAAGAGATAAAAAAAGAAATAAAAAAGACTGAAGATAAAACTCAGCAGTTAATAATAAATTATATAAATCATGCTCAGAAGTATATTCTTGACAATAAAAAAGATTTTTCTTCCTGGGCTACTATTTATCATAAATTTATAAAGAAGGATAATGTTGATCCTGCCTTTGAATATACAAAGGAAATGATAAAGCGTTTAGAAAGAGATAAAGTTACATCTCAGGTTGCAATGTCAATACCAGAAATACTCATGCCTGATATGCAAAATATAAAAAAAGATGTTCTTTTAATGGCAGTTCCTATGATTTTAGGTTTGATAATGCTTGTTACTTTTTCATTATTATTTAGCTTTGCAAGACCTTTTATTATAAGCAATCCATTTGTAATATCTTATGCTATTGGAATGTTTATCAGTGGAATAGTCTTAGGCTTTGGTGTCTTTCAAAGAAAAAAAGTTAAATTCAATACTTTAACAAAAACAATGTTATTTCAGGCTAGCGCGGCTTATGGTGCTGCAAAGATGCAGGGACAAGGAAGTTTTGCTGCATTTAGAATCTTAGAAGAAATGAAGTTAAAACAAGGAAAAGAACTACAGATTAAAATTAATCAACCAAAAGTTATTTATAAATAACCCAAGTTTTTAACTTAAGACATCAGCGGTTAATAACTCATTGTTAAAGTGTTTAGTTGTTAACTGATCAGCTTGTAAGTCTTGTAGTTCTTTAATAAAATCATCAATACTTCTAAACTGTCTATAAACAGATGCAAACCGTACATAAGCAACCTGATCTAAATCTTTTAATTGGGCTAAAACAAGGTTACCTACATTTGCACTGCTAACTTCCCTTTTACCTTGTTTAGCTAACTCATTTTCAATATTTTCAATTACATTGTCAATTTGTTCTGCTGTAATTTGTGTTTTTTCACAAGCTCGTACAATACCAGATCTAAGCTTTTCTCTGGAATAGGGTTCTCTTTCCCCGGATCTTTTTACTACTAATACAGGCATTACTTCTAAACGTTCATAGGTAGTAAATCTTTTATTACAGATAGTATTTTCACATTCTCTACGTCTTCTAATGCTACTCCCTTCTTCAGTAGTCCTTGATTCAAGAACTCTACTATTTTCTGAATTACAAAAAGGACATAGCATATACAAATTCTCCAACTAGATAATTATACAGTATCAATATAGACGTGTATCTACGATTGATTGTTGCACGTGAGAAAATAAACATATGACACAAATGTTTGATATAGCAATTATTGGAGGGGGAATAATAGGTAGTTCGACTGCAGCACATCTGGCCCAGGAGGGCTTAAAAGTTGTACTTATAAACTCTTCATCTTTAGGTTTACCTGCTTCTTTTGCCGCAGCAGGGTTATTTCAGTTACAGCTTGGTGAACTTGAAAACCCTAAATTAACAAACTTTTATATTGAATCATTTAAATATTTTCCTGTTTTTTATAATACGCTTAAATCCAGCTCTTTTCTTAAGGATATTGAACTTGGATTTAAACAAACAGGCTCTTTTTATTTAACATTTTCTAAAGATGAAATTACTGAAAGAGAAAATGAGATAAAAGAACTTATAAAAGTAAACAATATTTCTTTTTTATCCAGAGATGAGGTTTATAAGTCTGAATCTCAAATCACAAAAGATATTACAGGTGCATATTTTTATCCGGAAGAAGGGTTTATAAACAATCCAAAATTTCTTAAAGCAATATTAGCTTATTGTCTTGAACAAAATATCAAATATGTAAGTGCTGTAATTTCTCAAATTAATATTGTTAAAAATAAAATTGAATATATAACTCTTTCTAATGGTGAAAAGCTTATGGCTAGCAAATATGTTTTAAGCAATGGTTTTTGGGCTAATAAGATTTTGAAACAAATATTTAATACTGATGAAAATATAATTCAAGGTGTCAAAGGAGAAGTTTTGCAAGTTAATCAGAGAGCTGGAAAGTCATTGCAAAAAGTTATATTGTGCAAGGATGGCTATATTGTGCCTAGACCAGCTACAAATACGCTTGAACTTGATTCATTAATTATTGGTGGGACATATGAAGAAATTGATTCTTATTGTGATAAAGATGTTTTTCGAAATACAGTTAAAGGAATTGCAACTCTTTCTGAATTATTAAAAAAGATTTTGCCAGAATATGCAAATGCTCATATTTTAAAAATGTGGGCAGGTGTAAGACCAAACACTAAAGACAATATGCCAATAATAGGAAAATCTGAAATAGACAATCTTTACTTTGGGCTTGGACACTTTAGAAATGGAATATTAATGGGACCGTTGACAGGAAAAGTTTTAAAAGATTTACTTCTTGAACAAAATATAGATGTTGATATAAGTCCTTTTCAAATAAACAGATTTAAGCGCTTGCAATATGTTTAGCCATGCTTTTATCCCAGTACAACCTTACTTTGGCTTTATTACTTTCTTCTTCTTCTTTAATTAATCTTTTTGCAAGCATTACAAGAACATTGTAGTGGTAACAGCTTGGATACTCTTTATTTCGTATCTTTACATTGAAATATCTTTCCTCATTTAACTTATTTTCTATGACTTGGTAGCTCATATAAGTTATAATTTCGGTCATAGTTAAAAGGACTGAGTCCTCTATATAGTGGATAAGTCAAGAATATAGGAGATATCTCTAAGTGTTAACTTTAAAAAAAACTGCATTAATAGATGAACATAAGGCATTAAATGCAAGGCTTGTTGATTTTGCTGGTTTTGAAATGCCGATTCAGTATGAAAGTATTATAAAAGAACATAATGAAGTTAGGACTAACCTTGGTATTTTTGATGTTTCTCATATGGGAGAGTTTTTAGTTTCAGGTGAAGACTCTTTAAAGTTTTTAAATTACTTAGTACCTAATGATATTCAAAAAATTGAACAGCCAGGAAAGGGACTTTATACGCAGCTTTGTAATGAGTCTGGTGGTACAGTAGACGATTTAATTATTTATCATTTGGATGATCATTTTTTAGTTGTAGTAAATGCTTCAAATATTGATAAAGACTGGAAGTGGTTTAATAACCATATAAATGGATTTAATGTTAAGTTAAAAAATGTTTCAAATAATATGTCGTTATTAGCGGTACAGGGACCTAATGCTGTAAATGCTTTAAGCTCTATTCTGAATGTGGATTTAAAAGAGCAAAAATATTTTGATATTAAAAAATACGATTCTTATATAGTTGCAAGAACAGGATATACAGGGGAAGATGGCTTTGAGATTTTTATTGATGATGAAAATAAGGCAGTTTCTTTATGGCAACAATTGATTAAATTAGGGGCTATTCCTTGTGGACTAGGTGCAAGAGATACATTACGACTGGAAGCAGCATACCCCCTTTATGGACATGAATTAGATGATGTAATCTCTCCACTTGAAGCTGGTTTAGGATGGAGTATTAAGCTGGATAAGTCTGTTGATTTTATTGGGAAGCAAGTTTTATTAAAACAAAAACAAGAAGGGCTTCAAAAGAAACTAATATGTTTAAAAATAAATGATAAGTTAATAGCTAGGCAAGGTTATAAGGTCTACAATCAAAATAAAGAAGAAATTGGAATTGTTTGTAGTGGTTCACAAGGCATAAGTGTTGGTTATCCTATTGCAACAGCGTTTGTTTCTCCTCAGTATGCTGAGGTTAATAAAGAATTGTTGGTAGGTATAAGAGATAGATTTATTGCAGCTACAATTGTTCAAAGACCATTTTATCGTCGCAAATAGCTAATGTGAAGCTATACGCTCATAACTTCTTTTTCTTTTTGTGCTGTTAAGTCATCGATTTCTTTAGTATGTTTGTCAGTTATTTTTTGAAGACTATCTTGTTGTTTTCTTGAATCATCTTCTGAAACTTGTTTATCTTTTTCAAGTTTTTTAATTGCTTCTAAACCATCTCTTCTTGCATTTCTTATAGCGACTTTTCCATCCTCAGCAAATTTCTTAATGACTTTTACTAACTCTTTTCTTCTTTCTTCAGTTAAAGCGGGGACTACAATTCTGATAACTGAGCCGTCATTATTTGGTGTTAAACCTAAATCTGATTTGTTTATAGCAATTTCAATATCTTTTAAGACTCCTTTATCGTATGGCTGAACTACTAAGCATTTTCCATCTGGTGTAGAAATATTTGCTAATTGTTTTAGTGATGTAGGAGCTCCATAATAATCTACAACAACTCTATCTAATAGTGCAGGATTTGCTCTACCGGTTCTTATTCCTTGTAGTTCTTTTTGTGTGGAAGCTATAGCTTTTTTCATTTGTTCTTCGCTATGTTTTATAACATCAGTTGCTTGCATGATTTTATCTCCCCTTCTTCTTGTAAATAATCACTATGATACAACAAAATTTAAGAAAATGAAGGAATTATTTTTCTTCGTTCTAACTATTTAACTACTGAATCATGCCTTTATAGTTAAGGTATAAAACCATTATTCCTAATAATATTCTGTAAAAGACAAAAATATAGGTTTTATGTGTTTGCAAATATTTTAAAAGAAAGTCAATTGCAAAATAGCCAGATATACATGACGCTATTGTTCCTATTATTAAGTTTGACCAGGATATATCCTGGATTCCATTTAAAGAAAAAAGTAAACCATTTAGTTCTAAAATCCCACTTGCTAATATTGCAGGGATGCTAAGCAGAAATGAAAAACGTGCAGCGTCATATCTTTTAAATCCTAATAACAATCCTGCCATAATTGTAATTGCTGATCTTGAGACTCCTGGAAATAATGCTAAAGATTGAGCTAAGCCAATTAGCATAACATCAATAAAAGTAATATCTTTAATTTGTTTTTTTTGATGTGCAATTAAATCAGTAAAAAACATAAGTAATCCAAAGAAAATTAAACATAAAGAAATTAGTTTTAAATTTCTGACAAAACCCACCTCAATTTCGCTCTTAAACACAAATCCAAATACACAAATAGGAATAGTACCAAAAATAATCCAAAGACCAATTTTAGATTTTGTTTGAAGATAGATTTTAGTCAGATCATTCCAAAAATAAATTAAGATAGCAAGCATTGTTCCTAGCTGAATTACTGCAGAGAATGCTGCTCCTGGATCTTTCCAGTTTGCTAATGCAGGGATAATTCTTAAATGTGCAGTACTGCTGACAGGCAGAAATTCGGTAAGTCCCTGAACTATTCCTAATATTATGGATTGAAGTACTGATTGCATATTATTCTTTTTATTTTATTAAGTCAGGTCTATTTTTCTCTGTTTTAAGTCGTGCCTGTTCTTCTCTCCATTTCTTGATTTCAGCATGATGTCCACTTAATAATACTTCTGGTACTTGCCATCCGTTAAATTCCTGGGGACGTGTATACTGAGGATATTCTAATAGAGTATTTGTAAATGATTCTTCATGAAATGTCTCTTCTTTTTTTAAAACTCCAGGAATTAATCGTGAAATACTATCGATAACCGTAAGTGCACAGAGTTCACCTCCTGTTAAAATAAAGTCACCCATAGATATTTCATAGTCTACAATATTCATGATTCTTTCATCGTGTCCTTCATAGCGACCACATATTGTGATGATTTGTTTCTCATTTTTTAGTTTATTTGCAAAGTCTTGATCCCATTTCTTACCGCTTGGTGAAGAGATTAAAACTTTTGATTTTTCTTCTCTCTTAATACTTTCTAGTGCAGAGTAAATAGGCTCAATCTTAAAAATTAAAC
>JAHFBD010000042.1 GCA_023250175.1 Candidatus Melainabacteria bacterium | reverse complement strand
ACTCATGACCATAATTTTAAATATTTTGCAAATACTGTTAGTGACTTAGTAAGGGCTCTAAATATAGGTATATTTGGGAATGATTATATGGTCACACAATTTCTGCTAAAAAAACAATTTAAGAATGATGAATATGGTCTATCATTAAATAACTTACCATTTAGCTTTGCGGGTATTCCTTGTTATAGTATAAGCGGTTCAAGCTTATCTAAGAAAATTACATTTATTACATTATTACAAACTTTAGATCCGTACTTAATAAATGAACTCAAGATTAAGTGGTTGTTTTTAGATACAAGAACTGCTCAGTTTACAAAGCTTCCTATTGTTGAAGATTTAATTGATAAACATTTCTTGAAATTGGTTTTTGAAGTTAATGATAAATATGTACCAAATGTACGTGCAGGACTATTGCAATTTATAAATCTTGATAGATATTTTAAGGATTATCCCAGAAAAACATACTGGACCTATCATATCTATTCAGGAGATAACATAATAACTTTTCCAGGCTCTAGTGGTAAAGAAATAATATATTTGTTTAAAAGTGAAAATGAGGCAGTCGCCTTTTTAAAACAATTATTAGAACTAAATATCCGATTGAAAAATGCTAATCCTGCTGTTGATGCTTTTAGTGAGGATACTTTAAAAGAACAAGCGAATAAGAATAATTGTGTTTTACGGTATATTTAAATTGATTCCATATTTCTTTGTCAAATCAACAATCTTATTCTTATTTTCAATATTGTTTTTTGAAAGACTAATGGCTTGTGTAACATGATACATGCCTTGTTCTATATTTCCTTGAGCCAAATGTAAATTTGCCAAAAGATTGTTTATATCAAATAAAAGTTGTTCATCTGATTTATAAAGCAAAGCCTGATTTAATAATGTTGTAGCTAAATCATATTTTTGAATTTTAATATAGTAGCTACTTGCAAGATAAAGTGTTTTAGGATCTTTTGGATCTAAACTTAATAATTTATCAACAGTTTTTTTTGCTTTATCTAATTGATTAAGTGTTAGAAATCCAGTAAGTGCCTCTTTATAAGTAAAAGCTGAGTGGGCTCGTAATCCATATAAATAAGCGTATTTAGAGTATTCTTCCAAATTGTTTTGTCGTTGATAATATTGTACAGCTTCAAACAAGATATCTTTTGAATATGGATAAAGAGTAAGTGCTTTCTTTAGGTAGGATTCTGCTCCTGTTAGATCATGTTCTATATCTCGATTGAGTCTTATTAGAGAGACTAACAATGCTGAACTGGTTGGATATTTATTGTATGCAAAATTGAATATTTTTGTTGCACCTTTAATGTCATTATTTTTAATTAAGAGGTTTGCATAAAGCTCTAACATTCGAGAATCAAACATATCAAAAAACTTTAGGTAGGGTGTCAACAAATTTAAATCATTTAAATATTCTTGTTTATCTTGAGAGTTATTGTTAAAAGGTTCTATGCAGACTAAATATACAGCTTTTACAAGGAGAGATTTATTGTCAAGCCCGTAAGACTTAGTAATCAAGGGAACTGGTGAGTCTTGGCTTGTTTCTAAATCAAGTTTATTTATAGCCTTATATAGGTAGATTTGAGCATCTGACAAATATTTAGAGGCTTCGGTAATGTCATTAGAATTTCTGTTTAATATAGATTCTCCAAGACCACGAACTCGTACTCCAATGTGTAAGAGATTTTGAGAGTCTTTAATTGTTGAGTTGATAAATGTAGAATCATTCTTCCAGTCAAGTGTTCTAATATAAGATCTACTAAAACAACTAATTAAAACAATTAATAATAATGCAATAGTTATCGTGGAGTATTTATTGGAGTTCTTTTTACTATTAAGGAAATCATTAATAATTCCCCCAATACTAAATATAAGGATGGCTAATGGTGCATATAGATACCGTTCAGCAGCAAGTGTGTAAGAAGGCATAAGAATATGAAGAAATGGTAATAGAGCAAAAAAGCATCCCCATGACAATAGAAAAACATTAGATAATTTCTTGTTATAGAGAAAGACAAAAAGAGGAATGAATAACCAGGTTAGCATAAACAACATGCAAAAAATTGAATATGGGGCAAAGAGAGAGTGACCAAGGTGAACAAAAATACCCTGATCAACAGAGAGCTTAAGGGGGTAAAAGATTAATTTAACCAAATGAAAAAATATTTGAGGAGATAACCAGAAAACTCTTTCAAAGAATAAAATAAAGTGATTGTTAGAAGGGGTTTGACTGATTGAGTAGCTGGATATGAAAAAAAAGAAAGCAAGGTATAAAAAGAAACCAAAGAAATAAGGCTTAGTATGTTGAAGAGATAAATTTAAAGCTTTTTTTGTGGAATTATTTTGATATGTCTCATAAAATGAAAAAATAAAAAGGATAAATGGTGTAGAAACAATATACTCATTGGTGAGCATGGGTATTAGAAAGAGTATAGGAATGGTAAATTGTCGATATAGGGAATTGTTCTCCCCTTTATTTTTTATAAAATCTAAGAGAAATAGAAATAAAAACATATATGAAAAGAGAGCCAGGAAGTTTGTTCCAAGTAAAACAGATTCTAAGATTACTGGATGAATAGCCCAAATTGAGGCTAAAAGAATTAATAGGTATCGATTACAGCTAAGAAAATGTTTTAGTATATAAAATACAAGACAGATATTAATTAGATGTAAGCTAAGGGACAAAAGATGATACAGGAAAGAATTCTTTTGACAGAAAAAAGATATTAATAAATTAAAAATTATGCTAAGAGGACAAGATCTAGTTATATTATTTGAGCTGTAAAGGATGTTTGAAGACTGAACACTAAAATTGAGCCCAAAATTTTGTATAATCTCAAAGATTTCATTAAATGAAGTGGGTATAGGACAGTAAGACTCATTAGGGATAACCCTCTCATCATAAGTTAACCAAGGTCTGTTTAATGTAGGACCAAAAAGAACTAATACAATTAAAAATACACTAATTAAACTTAGTAATGTTTTATATTTTTTATCCATCTTCTTATTTCACCATATTTAACAAGTTGATTTTGTTCTTAGAGTACTCAAAATAATCTTTCAATCCAAGCTTTATATATAACTGATTTACTTTATGCAAGGACTCAGCATTAACTGCAAATGAAAGAATCTCTTTTGATATGCCAGCGGCATTATCAGGCTTTCCATTTAACAATAATAATTTTGCTAAAGTATATCCTATTTCAAATGTTACATTAGGATTTGCATTTAATGCTTTGCTGTTTTCATAGCCATTTGCAAGATAGTTTAAGGTTTTTTCATAGTCTTTTATTCTATAAAAGTATCTACTTACAAAGTATAATACCTCAGGATCTTTTGAATCTAACTTCAAGAGCTTATCTACAATATTCTTTGCGGCTTTAAGATCATTTATGTTTATATAAATTGACAAAGCTTGTTCATATGCAGGTTTTGATTGTGTTCGAAGTCCATACAAAGAAGCATATTTTGCAGTTACTGAGGGCTCTTTATATCCTTGGTAAAAACTTAGAGCTTTTAATAATATATCTTTATCATATGGAAGTACTCTTAGTCCTTCTAATAAATACGTTTCTGCTCCAGAAAAATCATTTTCATACTTTAATAATAAATCAGCTAAAGCCATTAGTATAAATGGAGTTTTAGGATATATAGAATTTGTTTTCAGTAAAATTTCCTTAGCTTCCATATATCTATTGTCTAATAGCAGAAAGTAGGTATATAACTCAGTAATTCTAGGATCAACTATTTGTAGGTTTTGTATATAAGGTTCTAATATGCGAAGTCCTACTTTATAATTTTCTTTAAGCTCAAGGCAATGTGAAGAAGCCTCAAGAAAAGCAATTTTCCTAAGCAATGATTCATAGTCAAGCCCGTATGATTTTATGATTTGTGGTAGTGAGTCTTGATAATTCAATTTTTTTTCTACTGCTTCTTGCTTTGCAGTTTCAAGAAGCTTTAGTGTATTCCGAAAGTGTTTTTGTATTTCAGTTTGTTTCTGAGGTTCTAAAATTGAAATAGCTTTGCCAAGCATTCCTAATCGAACTGCTTTAAAGAATGAACTATTACTTGTTTTATATGTTGAATTAATAAAAGAGTAATTATCTTTCCAGTCAAATGTTCTAAAGAATGATCGTGTAAAACAAACAATTAATATTGCTGACAATATGATGGTGGTTGAAGTTATATATTTGTTGTGAGTCTTGTTTAAATCACAGAGGATCTTCCCAAGCCCAAAGATGACTATTGCTAGCGGTGCATATAGATATCGTTCAGCAGCAAGTGTATATGAAGGCATAAGAATATGCAGGAATGGAAATAAAGCAAAGAAAAATCCCCAGGATAAAAAGAAAACATTAGAAAACTTCTTTGTTGATAGAAAAAGTATTAAAGGAATGAAAAGCCATGTAGATAGAAATAAAAAACAAAATATTGAATAAGGATCAAAAATAGAATGTCCCAAATAAACAAAAATACCTTGATCTATGGAAAGCTTTAAAGGGAAGCAAATTAATTTAAACATGTGAAAAAATATTTGTGGGCACAGCCAAAAAACTCTTTCAAGAAAAAGAACTATTCTAGAACTGTTTTCTGCTTGACTGATTGTATAGTGTGAAATGAAAATAAAATAAAAGATATAAATTAACAATCCGATCAAATAAGGCTTTGTATGGTTAAGTGATATTAATATTGAGCTTTTGAAATCATTGGTTTTATATGTTTCAGCGAAAGAGTATATAAATAAAATTAGTGGCAGAGTAACTATGTACTCATTGGTTAACATTGGAATTATAAATAAAATTGGTATAAGAAGTTGTCTAATTAAAGAATTGTTTTTTTCTTTGTTTTTTAAAAAATCCAGAAAAAAAATAAAAAAGAAACAATATGAAAATAGAGCACCAAAATTAATTGAGAGCAAAACAGGTTCTATCATTGCTGGATGAAGTGCCCATAGTAAAGTAAGTAATATGAGTAGTAGATTAAGAGAAGTTGTCTTATTCTTGGAGATAAATAATTTGACAATAAAAAAAACAATTAATGTATTAAGCAGATGAAATCCAATATTAAACAAATGATAAAATAAAGGTTCTTTACCAAAGAAGAAATTAAGAAGCATTCCCATAAACAATCCTAGTGGACAAGTTCGCACTATATAATTAGAGCTATACATTGTATTTGATGAAAGAACACTGAAGTTTAGTCCGAAAGTTTTAAGGATTTCAAAAATTTCAAAAAATGAGTTAGCCTTTGGAAAATAAATTCCATCTGCAATAATCCTTTCATCATATATTAGCCAGGGTCTATTTATTGTTGGTAAAAATAACAATAAAACAGCAACAATGCAAATTATTAGATTAATATCAATATTTTTTTTGGACTTGCTATTCATTTTAATTGATTAATTAGCTTTATCTATTGAGCTTATATATTCTAAACTTTTTTTTGCCATGACCATATTATTTAGACTAACATAGGTCTTGTATGAATTTTTCAGGTCTTCTATTGAATGCATTCTTATGCCATATAGAAATGAATAATGTGCAAATTGTTCATAGTTATTGGTTTGTTGATAGAAGCTTTTTAAGTAAGTCAAAGTTTGTATATCATAAGGAAATAATTTGAATGAGGTTTTTAAGTAATGCTCTGCTTTTTTAATATCTTTATATTTTAGTGCCTGTAGCTGTGACATTATTGTAAGAGTAGTTGGACTTATTCTATTTTTAATGGCTTTATTTAAGATTTCCTCTGCTTTATCAAAGAGATTATTATTAAATAAAAGCCCAAGATATAAATCGATGATTTGGGTATCTATAATTGACAGATCTTCCATGTGTGGTTTTAATATTTGATAAGCACTGAAGGAATCTTTATCTATTCCTATTTTTGTAAAAGCAAGCAAGTATGCGACTTTTGCTCGCATTGTTTTTGGATCTAAACCATAGCTTTTGATAATTAGCGGTAATTGATTTTGATGTATAAGCCTTTTATATTCTAAATCTAATAGTGAGTTATAAAGAGTGTCAATTGCAGTAGTTAGTAACTCTTGTCCTTTTTGTTTTGAAGTTGTAGTATTGCCATACTCAAATAATATACTGCCTAAAAACTCTAGCCTAAGTGCTTTAAATAAATCATTTGGTGCTTCTTTTAAAGCAGATGTAAACAAAGAGTAGCTATCTTTCCAGTCTAATGCTCGTGCATAGGCTCTACAGCTTGTTAGTGTAACTAATAGTATTGTTATAAGGATTACAAGCTTTTGCTTGTTTTTATTTATATTTGACAATAGAAAAAATAAGAAATTTGTTATGCCTATAGTAAGTAATAACAATGGAAAATATAGATATCTTTCACTGGCAATGCAATAAGTCGGAGAAAGCACATGTAAAAACGGAAGAAGTGATAGAAAAAAGGGACCGACCATTATAAAAAATAAATAAGCAGTATTCTTTTTAAGATTAAACAATGAGATTAAGAGTAAAAGACATAAGCCTATAAATACGATTGAACAAAAAATAGCATAAGGCTTAAACAATGATTGTGAAAACTGTACAAGACCTGTTTGATCTATGGTTAGGTGAAGAGGAAAAAGAATTAGTTTTATGTAGTGCATGAAAACTTGTGGAGCAAACCAAAAAACTCTTTCTAGAGAAATAATCACATTGTTTTCTTGTGTGGTTCTAATAGCTGGGAAAGAAAAGAAATATATTATAAAAACTATAAGAGATATTAATAAAGGAGTAATTTGTTTTAAGATAGAAACAATATGATTTTTAAATCCCATTTCTTCTTGAACTAGGTAATAATTCGCTATTAAATAACAAGAAACTATTATAGGTAGTGTTACTGAATACTCATTTAGAAATAATGGGAAGAGATAATATAAAAATAATATTATATTTAAATGTATTGGAATTGTTTTATTCCCACTATTTTTTAAATAGTAAAAAATCACCAATAAGCATAAAAAGTAAGTTACAAGTGCTCCAAAATTAGTTGCAAAGAGAACTGACTCTATATTTATTGGATGAAAAGCCCAACCTAATGTCATTACTATAACAACAGCTTTTCTTTGGAAATCTGATATTGATAATGATTGTTGTATGTAAGTTTTGCAGAGGGTTAATAATATTAAACACAATAAAAAACTATTTAATATATGCAATATCAGTGAGAACAAATGATAGTTTAAAGGATTTTTTTTCAAACACCAAAAAACAATAAAATTAAATATTACATCTAAAGGAGTTCCTCTTAAATTGGATATTGTTGAATAAAAGGGATTTGATGCTTCAAAGTGATTATGAATGCCAAAGTATTTTATATAATCCAAGATTTCTGCAAATGATCTTGGTATGGGTAAAATACTTTCATCATAAATAATTCTTTGATCAAAATAACGCCAAGGATAATTTAATGTATGTGCATAAAATATAAAAACCATTAGAACAACGATTAAATAAACCAACTTGTTGTTTAGGTTTTTCACAATGTCAAAAAGTTTTATCATAAATCAGCTTAATTTTTGTAGTTTCTTCATTTTGAGGAAAGTCATTTAGTAGTTTAGTTAATATTTTTTTAGCTTGTTTGTTTTGTCTAAGTGCCATATTAATAATGGTAGCTTCTTGTAAGCTATTAATGTCATGTGTTCGTAGTCCATACAGATATGAAAACAATGCAAATTTCTGGGCATTATTTATTTTTTGATAATAACGTTTTAATCCATACAATGTAAATATGTCATAAGGAAAGTATTTAAAAGATTTAAGCAAGTACTTCTCGCTTGATATTAAATCATTGTACTTATATTCATAGAGATCAGAAAGCGTTACATAGAGAATAGAACTAGCTCTATTTTGCTGAAGAGACTTTTCTAATAGCTTTTCTGCCTCATCAATTCTTTTATTAATAAAAAGTATTCGGTAAGAAAAATCTAAGGTATTTGTATCAATAACTCTAAGATTATTAATGTATTTTGATAGGATGGCATAGGTCTTGCGAGGATTTTGCTCTAACTCATTTATGGAAAATGCTAATAATATACCGCTTTTTAAAAAGTATGTTTTAGGGCTTAACCCATAGGATTTTAATATTAGTGGATAGGAGTTTTCATAGTTATTGCTTTGAGCTTTAAATTCTTTAATAGCTTTTTTTAAATAGCTAATAGCTTTTATATTATAAGTGCGGCTTTTATCTTTGTTTTTGTACTCATCCATTAATTTAATTGCACCTGATATCATTTGTGCTCTTAATCCTTTGAATAAATTATTGGGAGCTGTATGAATAGCAGATTCTAAAAGCGATATACTATCTTTCCAGTCTAATGTTCTTATATAAGCTCTTGTACTATAACAAAGAAGAACAGAAACCATTATTATAAAAATCGTTATATGTGAGCGTGTAGAAGATTTTATAGAAAATAATATTTGTGACAGTCCAATAATTAATAGTCCAAGAGGGAGATATAAATATCTCTCGCTTGCTAAGCAGTAAACAGGTGACAATATTTGTAAGAATGGAAGTAGTGATAGAAAAAACGGTATCAATATTACTGATGCTATATAACCTTTTACTTGCCTAAGTTTAAGTAATGAATAAATTGACAATATGACAAAACCAAAAAACACACAAAAGCAGAAAATTGCATATGGAGCAAAGATTGATTTTGAGAAGATAACAAGCATGCACTGATCGATTGATAATTTAACAGGGATAAAAATCAGTTTTAAATTATGGAGAAATATTTGAGGTGATAACCACAATACTCTCTCTAGTGCTAATAAAATATTGTTAGGTTCTTGTATTTTTATTTTTGGAGTTAGTAAAAAATATATTGTGTAAATTACCCCTCCGATTATTAAAGGTAATGTTTGAGCTAGTGAAGATCTAAACGCTTCTTTGTAAGTCAATGTTTTGTTAGAAAATACGGAAATAGAAAATAAATACATAAAAACTATTAATGGCAAAGTTATAGAGTATTCATTTAAAAATAAAGGAAACAAATAAAACAATAGAATTAAGATTGACTGATGTAATAGCAGCGATTGTTTTAACCTAAGAAAATACCAGAGGAATGAAAGACAAGAGAAATAAGTAATCAATGCTCCAAAATTTATTACCAATAAAACCGATTCAACATTAACCGGATGCATTGCCCACAAAATGGTTAATAAGCTACAGATTATATATGATTTGTACTGTGTCTGATCTGATTGTTCTTTTGAAAATCTTTTATGCAAATTAATCATTATTAAAAACAGTAAACAACTATTTAATATATGTAGCATTAAAGAAAATGAATGATATTTAAATGCAGATTTTTGAAAAAGCCAAAAGACAAAAAAATTAAAAACAGTATTAAGTGGAGTCCCTCTTATATTCGCAATGTCTGAATAGAAAGCATTTGCTGACTCTGTGTAATTAATCACCCCAAAAGCAGAGATGAACTCAAAGATTTCATTGAATGTGTGTGGTATGGGTTGTAATGTTTCCTGGAAAATTATATTTTCATCATAATATCTCCACTGATAATTCAGTGTGTGTACAAAAAATGCAAATACAACAAATGAAATTGCCAAGCAATAAACCAAAGTTATTTTATTGATTTTATTAAACATAATTTATAGACTTAATTTTTCTATTTTCTCTTTGGTTTTTAATGCACTTTGTTTGTCATTAATTGCCTGATAGGCTTTATAAGCATTTTCAAATGCGACGAGTGAGTGGCTCCTTAGCCCATATAAATATGAAAATTGTGCGAAATTCTTTATATCCTTTTTTAGTTCATATATCTTAGATAAGATGAAAAGAGTAAATGAATCATAAGGATAATAGCGAAATGCTTTGAGAGCTAATGATTCTATTTCATTTAAATCATTATATTTTGCCTGAATAAGATCACAAAGTGGATAAATTATTCGTGTTGAAAGGGGGTATTTGCTATAGGCATATCTAAGAACTCTTTCAGCCTCGTCATATTTGTTGTTTATAAGAAGAATTGATCCATATAATTTTAAGCCAGTACTATCTAGTAGTGATAAGTCTTTTGTATAAGGTTCTATTAGTGACAGTGATGTTTGTAAATCATCAGCAATACTGAAATTTACTTGTGCTAAAAAAATACCAGCTTTTATTAACAATGACTCCGAATCTAATCCATAGTATCTAAGTATTTTAGGTGGATTATTATTCTTGCTAAATTTTTCTTTTAATTCCTGAATTGCTATTTTAGTGTTTTCTATTGTTAACTCTTGATATTTTATATCTAGTTCTTTTGTCGGGTAGTGTGCAAAGATTTTATCTTGTGGTAGTAAACCGATATATCTAAAGGCTTTATAAAGAGGGTTGTTGGTTGTGGCTATAGATGACTTATATAAAGTGAAACTGCTTTCCCAGTCTAATGTTCTAATATAAGCTCTCAAAGTACTACAAGTGGTAATAATAGCAAGTAATAAAATGCAAGCATAAAGCTTTTTTTTTGACAAAGTTCCTTGACTTAATAAGTTAAATACAAAGTGTGCAATCCCGAAAATTATTATAAAGGATGGAAAATATAAATATCTTTCACTTGCAAGATTGTATAGTGGTGCAAATATGTGGGAAAACGGAAGCAGTGAAACTATCAGTAGAAAGAAACTTATAAAAAATACAGGAAGTTTTTTATTTGAGTTGATAAATGAAAGACTTGAGTAGATAAGTAGTGCTGTTAAAAGTACAAAACAAAAAATTACATAAGGGTTTAAATAACTCTCACCTAAATAGACCAAAAAGCTTTGATCGATAGAAAGTTTGTACGGGAAGAAAATTAGCTTTAATAAATGCACTATTATTTGAGGTGATAGCCAGAATATTCTTTCAAGAGTAATTGCTAAGCTTGTGTTGTGTAGGTTTATGCTTGTTCCTAAGATTAGAAAGTTAAATACAAATAATAAATCAGCAATTATTAAAGGTAGTATGGATTTAATTGCTGGTTTAATAGAGGCAATGAAAGAATTCTTAAAATCGTTGGATTTATTATTGATATAAATGTTCATTGAAACCAAATAACACATGAGCAGTAAAGGAAATATAAAATGAAACTCTGCAAGAAATAATGAAAACAGATACAGGAAAAAAACTATTGTTGATTTTATTGCTGAAAAAGATACTAAAGACCGAGTCTTATAAAAAGAGCTTATATAAATAAAAAATAAAAAAAAGCAAATTAGATAACTTAGTAAAATGTTTGCATTTGTCAGAAGTAAAACAGACTCAATATTTGTAGGATGCATTGCCCATAAGATAGTCAATAAAGATACTGTTAATGGTCTTATTAAGCTAGTTGTACTATAGAAATGAGTTGATATTTTATTTAATATGAGAAAAATTAAACTGACACTTAAAATGTGTAAACTTATGCTGTAAATATGATAGCTGGCAGGATTTGTTTTAAATAAGTATTGGATAAAGAGTTGCATAAAATTCCCTAAAGGATTGCAACGAAATGAAACAATATTTGAATAAAGATTATTCATTGCTTCAAAGTGATGATTCAGTCCTAATAGAGAAATAAATTCAAACATTTCGGGAAGTGAAGAGAAGACAGGAAACAGTATTTCTTTAAATGGTGAGAGCTCATCATAAGATTTAATCCCAATGAAAATTGTTCTAAAGTAAAACAAAAATGTTGCTAAAACAGTTGCGAATAAAAAACATAAAGTTATTTTTTTTTCTTTTGTTAGATTGCTCATTTTGATGATTTTAAATAGTGGCTTTTTATAAGATTTTCAAGCGTTGCCAGTTCATTCTTTTGTAAATTTGGTAGTGATTGAAAATCTTGAATATATTTTTTTGCTTCTTCAAGATTACTATAACTTAAATTGAAACTAATTAAGCTTAATAAAATACTTTTATAAATGGGCAGTGGTGTTGTAGTACGTTTTGAGGCAAGGTAGGCTTTCCTCAGGGTGTTAAGTATTTCCTGGTTATTATTACTTAGATAGTAATATTTACTAAGTAGTAGCAAAGTTGTTGGGTTGTCATTATCAATAAAAATGAGTTTTTTGATTACTTTATTTGCTTCTTGTAGTTTCTTTAATTCAAGATATAACTGTAAAGATTTTTGATATGCTTCTTTTGAATGTGTTCTTAATCCGAGGATATATTCATATTTTGCAAGGTTAGTATAGTCTTTATTTACTTCAAAAAATTTAATCATTCTTACTAACATTCTTTTGTAAGTTGGATAATAGTTATATCCTTTAGTTATAATTAGCTCAGCATTTTGTAGGTCATGTGTTTGTAATAAAAGATTACTTAATGTATAGATGGTTAGTGAGCTGAATGGATATTTCTCTATTGTGAAATTTAGTATTTTTAATGCCGCATTAGGTTGTTCTGATTTAATCAACAATTTTGCATATAAGTCTAACTGTGAAACGCCTGTATTAGATAGATTATTTTTAATATAGGGTTCATAAAAGGCTAATATTTCTTTAGGTGAATCTTTAAAATAAGTGAATCTTGTAGAAGCAATAGAAAATGCACATGTTGTAACTAATGAGTTTATATCTATGCCATATGCTTTTAATATTTTAACTTCATGTGACAAAGAACTTTTTTTTGTCTCTAGTTCTTTAATGGCGATAGAAAGACAATCCAGACTTTTTTTAAAGTAAGAGTAGGCTGCTTTCTTTTGTCCTGTTATGTTTAAGTAGTAACCAAGGATTGAATAAATTTGTCCTTTGTAGATGTTTGTTGAATTTTGTTTTATGCTGGATGAATATAATGAAAAGGAGTCTCTCCAATTGGTTTCTCTTATTATTGTTTGGATTAATAATATGCTTGTAATGACTATTAGTATTACGGAAGAAAAAACATTAATCTTTTTAAAGTTAAACTTGGATTTATAATTTAGCAGTAAATTAACAATGAAATAAATGAGCATAAATAAAGGAAAGTAGCAGTATCTTTCAGCTATT
>JAHFBD010000041.1:7380-13015 GCA_023250175.1 Candidatus Melainabacteria bacterium | reverse complement strand
CTCTATATTTAAAAAACTATCAGGTGGTATTCAGTTAATTACAGAAGATACTACTTTTTTAAGTAGAGTTAAGGAAAATGTAGATTGTTTAAATGTATACCTGAATGATTTATCTGATGTTACTGAGCTAAATGAAAATGAAAAAGAAATTATTACTTCATTTAAAACTAAGCTTTATGACTTCTATGAACTGGCAAAGCTTCATAATGACCTTACTGTAAAACAAGATACTGAGATAAGTGAAGAATTAACCAGACTTGCCCTTTTTGATTTAAGTAAGTATTTTATATATATTGAAAGTTGGTTGGAAATAGAAAAAATATATGAACGTTATCATAATGCTCTGAAACTAGAAGAAAGAGAAACTGAACTTGTTGAAATGTTAGAAGGAAAAAGACCTGTTCAAATAGAAAATGACCTGATATTACCAGAAGAACCACAAAACAGTATTGAGAATGGAATAAATAGCAATAATGAAATTGGATTAGATAGATTTCATGTTGTTCGTCATTCTGGGGAAAAAAGCTTTATGGGATGGGTTTATAAAGACCCAGGTGTTGGAAATAGTTTGTATATTACAAGTAGTGGTTTTTTATGTGGTCCTGGTGGAGAGAGAATTACAAAGCCTATAGAAAATAAAGATGTTACAAGTGGAATAAAAGACTTTATCAAGTTTAAAGAATTAGGTCAAAGGAAAAAAGAAAATATTGATGTTGATATCCCTATAGTTTCTTCAAGACATATTAATAACTGTATAACTCTTCCAACACCCTTTGGATTTACGGTAAGTGCTATAAGCTTAAGTGATAAAAGAGGTTATCATATTCCATTAAAGGGAGTTTCTATAAAAAGAGATGCTCTTGGGGTTGCAAGGCTTTATAATGTTTCATCTGAAGCTTGTTCTGTAAAATATAGACTGACAGAGCAAGCACCAACTCCAATACAAGAAATAACAAATGAATGGTCCCAATGTTTTGGTAAATCAAAAGAAACAACTAAGAAGTCATTCATTCAAAAATTAATTAGCAAAGCAAAAAATAATAATGAAATTGTTTCATTGGTAAGAGCAAGAATACAAGCAAAAGACCCTTTATATTCTACTTATATTGGTATTGAAGAGATTTTAGCTAGTGCAAAAAACAATTTCTATGATGTAGAAGAAGGATTAGGTCTAGTAGGTCGTTGTGAGCATATGGCTGTTTATTTATCCAATGAATTAAGAAAAGAAAATATTCCAGGGATTGTAGTTTGTGGAAATGTCCTTGAAAGTACTAGGCGAGGTATACAATTTAGAGCAGATATGGGTCATGCTCAAACACTATGGTTAGATGAAGAGGGTAAAGCACATATAGAAGAAGCTACAACATTAGATAGTGGTGATTGTACATTAAATGAAAATCAGGTTAACCATGATAAATTACCAGTCCTAGAAATGGTGAAAATCTTCTCGAAAGAAAGATTAATTAAAAATTTAGAAAACATTGCTCCCAACTGGAGGATATCTGATGGTTCTCCTAACAAAAAATCACAACTTGATGATTTACTTTTAAATTCAAACACAACTAATTTACTCTTGGATTGCAATATAACTGAGTTACAAAGACAAAAATTGTTTAAGGGATACGTTGAACTAGAAGCTATACAAAACATAATAAATAATTGGTCTTCTATACTGCGATATGGAAATATAGAAGATGTTTTACATTCATTTGCCAGGGTAGAAAGAAGTACAGAGCCAGAATTATATAAACCTTGGAATGAGGTTTTTCTTAGGCATAGTAACCATGATCCATATAATGATAGAGAGTTCTTTCATTTAATTAGCCACCTTGACAGAATTGAAATAAATGACCTTGTAAAGGATTTTAATGAATGGTTTTTATCTAATTCGCATGAACAGCAAATTGAAATTCAAAGTCAATTCATTCAGATGGTATTAAAAGGTGGTGAGCTAGATTGGTATTTGTTAAACTCAGATAAATGTTTAAATATAGTTTTTTCTCATTTAAATAAAGAAGCATTGAGTGATATAAAATCAACAGAGATAGAAACCTTAGCCAAGCGTTTAAATACTTCTAAAATAGAACAGAACATCAAGCTTTTTTTCTTAAAAGAGCTTTTTCAAAAAGCCAACTCTAATAAAGATCGTATAACTATTGCACATATAATCAGTAGCCTACTTCCTATAAACTCTAATATTGCTAATGCAATTCCTTCAAATATTATAAGAGATTGTTGTACTTTTTTACGCAGTAAGGATAAAAACCATGAAAGTCTTATAGAAGAAAGGATTACATATATGATTGTAGATTGTGCTCAGCACAATGAACAATTATTACATAAGCAGCTTAAAAGCTATTATACAAGTGGGGTTTTACAAGATTACGTTACTTTAGAAAATGGAAAAGTAGTGTTAACTGACAATGCTGCAAGAAAGGTTTCTAGGCTTTATAAAGAACGATTACTCATGTATATAGATCTTGGTGACAAGATTAATCTTAAGATCATTATTTCACAGATCAAGCCACTTGAATCTATTGGTATTGATTTAAAAAAAGAAATTCAAAAAGAAAAGATATATCCACACATTAGAAAAACCTATGAGGCTCTTATAAAAAAATACAATTCGTTTTGTGCATCTATAAGTATTCATACTCAAAATGGATATAATCATGAAAAACCCGCCAGTATTCTTGTATCAGAATTATTAAAAACAGAGAAACCGCTACAGAACTGGGCTAAGTATATTTCTTCTCTATGTGATTATTTTGGGGTACCGAGAAAAGATTTTCCTGATAGTGCTGTTTCTGAAGAAAAAGTATGGCAAGGATTAAAGAAGACATTGGATTCTCTTTCTTTTGGAGAAGCCCGTACAATTTTTACTTATAATTTATGGCAAATATTTCCACATGAAAAATTAATGAAGCTTATGGACCAATCAAACTATGATGGTGTGCCATACTACTCTAAGCGATTCATGGAAAACTCAGGACTAAAGTGGCAACATAATGAATCATTAGAAAAAGCATATAATTCTATCTGTAAGCGATTTCCTGAAGCTGAAAAAACCTTTAGTCAAGCAGTGAGAAGAACATTAGGATTTAATGACAAAAATATAATAAGGTATTTTCTTGCAAACAATCTTTCACTAAGTAATAAACACCGCTTTGGTTTATTGTATATTCTCTTGGACAGAAATAATAATGGTAAAGTATATTCACTACAGGATAACTTAAGAAGGGTATTTATGTCTAATGATGCACCCTCGATCGGTGCTCTAAAAGAAATATATTCGGAAGTTTACTTACAAGTTACTAATTGGGTAGATATAAAAAATGAATTGTTAACATTAAATGATGCAGAGCTTAGGGCTTTTTCTGCTCTAATAGCATTTAATGATCATATAGCTATAAAGGATATACTACAAAATCCTCTTATTGATGATGGTATTACCAATGATACTGTTTTATGGAAAAAACGGTCTGATAAAAGTTTAATCCCAAAGAATATATTAGTTAATAAAGTACTTAAAAAGCATCGCTATTCACAGTGGAATGATTCATTATGGATTAATTATTTAACTCAAACCATCTTAACTTCTGAGCCATCTGATGAATGTGAATTTCTTCTGGAAGGTGGGAAATATTATAAATATCTAAAAGATCTTATACAAGAAGGATATAATTTTGAAATTAATCTTATAGAGAATATGAAGCATGCAAAGTGGATTAATGCAAACCTGCCTCAAGCTATTGGCTCTTCAAAAATTTTAGGAAAAGCACCCAACAAATCAGAGCATATTACAGGACATAGACCTTACATGGCTGGAGATCCCATAAATAGTATTGATTGGAAAACATCATATAGAAGAGGTGATGAAAAGCTAGTGGTTAAACAAATGCAGGATACTCAGGACCCATCTCCATATCACTATGTAGTAGACTTAGAGCTTTTATCTCAAGATATTAATGAAGTTAGTGGGTTTTCAAAAGGTTTACTTAGTATAGTATCTGCTTTATATATGGGAATTAATAAAAGACAAAAAGAACATTTACATTTATTTTATAGGGGTAATCATTTGGTTTCTTTAAAATATGAAGAGTTACAAGATGTACTAAGCAATAAGACTATAGAAGATGATCTCGGTAAAAGAACTAAATTTATGGATTTTGTTCTAGGCTTAAACTTTTTAGCACATTGTGCAAATAATGTTAGTGATGATATGGAGGAAAAAGATAATGGGTATGAGTTTAAAGGACCTATTTCAAATAAGCTATGGTTGCCAAATATTGATGAACAAAAAATTATACGGGGTGGAACAGTAAGATTGTGGATTGGTAATGCTGATGTTTCTAAATTATCAATGGAATTAGTTAAACTCTGGAAAAAGAATGGGATTCAGACTATAGTTTTTAAAAAGTTTCTTTGATTAGCTATGTTTAATAGCTGTTACAAACATTTCTTTAAACATTTTTTCTGTTAATCTTCCTGTTTGAGTATTTTGTCTGCTTGGATGATAACTTGCAATTAATACATGGGGTAAATTATTTGAGTTATAAATAGCTCCATGAGCAAACTTAAAATCCTTCTTCTTAATTTCATTGATTCTTTGCTCTACTAACCATTTCAAATACCCATCAAAAGCAATTTTTCCTAATGTAACTATCACTTTTAACTTTTTTAATAGCTGCAGCTCTTCAACAAAATATGGAAAGCAGTTGTTAAGTTCTTTTGGAGTTGGTTTATTTTGAGGTGGGGCACAATGTCCTACCGCTGTAATATAACAATCACTTAGTTTTAGTCCATCATTTGAATCAATAGACTTTGGTTTATTACATAAACCCACATCATAAAGTACCTTATACATAAAGTTTCCAGAGGAATCACCTGTAAACATTCTTCCTGTTCGATTCGATCCAAATCGTCCAGGTGCTAATCCTACAATTAAAATCTTTGCATTAATATCCCCAAAACTTGGAACTGGCTTACACCAATAGCTTGGGTATTTCCCCTTTATTTCATTTATATACTTTGCTAAGCGGGGACACTTTTTACAGGTTATGATTTTTTGCTGTAGCTTTAAAAAATTGTTAGTCATAAATACGATAGTAGAAATTATCTTCTTTCTATCGTAGGCACTTCTCTTTGTGATGGACCTTCATAAATAGCTCTTGGTCTGATTAGTCTATTGTCAGAAAGCTGTTCAATTATATGAGCAGACCAACCCGCTGTTCTGCTTAAAACAAATATTGGTGTATAGAGTGGGATAGGTATATTAAGCAGGTAATAAGCTACTGCAGAATAAAAATCTGTATTAGGAAATAATCCTTTCTTTTCTTTTACAGTGGTTTCAATTTTTTCAGCAATATCAAACAATTTTTTTTGCCCACGTTTCTCAGCTAACTGTAATGAATATTTTTTCATGACATCCGATCTGCCATCCTTCTTTTTGTAAACCCTGTGTCCAAAACCCATTATTTTTTCTTTTCTGTTTAATATATCAGTAATGCCACGCTCTGCATCTTCAGGACTAGAAAACTTTAATATCATTTCCATCGCAGCTTCATTTGCACCACCATGTAAAGGTCCCTTTAAAGTACCAATTCCTGATGTGATTGCAGAATAAATATCAGAT
>JAHFBD010000041.1:0-7370 GCA_023250175.1 Candidatus Melainabacteria bacterium | reverse complement strand
AGTAACACGTGCACAAAATGTGGATGCATTTAATTCATGTTCTGCATATAAAATAAGACTTGCATTGATGATTTTTTCTTCAAATGGATCTGGTTCTTTATTTGTAACTAATTGTAGGAACCGTCCCCCAAAAGAAAGTTTTTTAGAAACTTTAGGAACTTCCTGATTCCTTGATAAGTGATACCAAGTCATAAGGACAAATGGTAATTTAGCAATTATTGAATAAGCAATTTGTTTAGTTTCTTCTATTGAGAATTGTCTATTGTCATCTAATGTTCCCATAAAAGAGACTGATGTTCGTAAAACATCCATTGGGCTTGCATTTGAAGGAATCTTTTTTAAGACTTTAATAAGATCTTTTGAGATTTTTCTTTCCTGTACCAGTAATCTTGTAATTCTTTTTAATTCTCTTTTTTTAGGGAGTTTTCCTTCAATTAATAAATGAATAACCTCTTCAAACTGTACTTTTTCAGATAGTTCTACTGCAGCATAACCTCTATAAAGTAAAGCCTCATTTTCAGGATTTATACTGCAAATAGTTGTAGTTCCTGCAATAACATCTTCTAATCCACGTGCAAATTTTTCTTTTTCTTGTAACATCGTTGACATTTTATTCTCCTTTAAAACAGTTTAAAAGCAGATAATTATGATCCAAATAATAAATCATTTATTGGTTTTTATCAATGTTTTATTGTTATTTTAATGCTTAACTTGCTTTTCTTTCTCATAATAATCAAGTAGTCTGTACAACTCTTCACGTGTCTGTAAATGATTTAAAAGTGACTTTTGAGACCCTTCCTTCTTAATAACTCTATATACTTCTTCTGTGGCTTTCATCATTCGTCTAAATGCTGTAAGAGGAAATATCACCATACGAACCCCAAGAGACTCAAATTCATAAACAGAAAGATATGGTGTCTTGCCAAACTCTGTCATATTAGCTAAGACAGGTATCTTAAGAGAATCAACAAATTTTTTATACTCATCCTTACTTTCTAAAGCCTCTGCAAATATTGCATCAGCTCCTGCATCCTGATACTTTATGGCTCTGGATAATGCATCATCAAAACTATTGACATGCCTTGAGTCTACGCGAGCTATTATAAAAAAATTAGAGTTGGTTCTTGCAGCACAAGCATTTTTTATTTTTATTACCATTTCATCCAGGCTTATTACTTCTTTTCCCGGCCTATGTCCACAACGTTTTGGAAATACCTGGTCTTCTATATGAATTCCACCAGCACCTGCAAGTTCTAATTGTTTCACTGCCTCAGCCTCATTACCAAAACCGGTATCAGCATCTACCAATGTAGGCAAGTCAACCGCCTTTGAAAGTCTTTGAGTTTCTATTACCACATCATTTAAGGTAGTAAATCCAAGATCAGGTAAACCAAAACATCCTGTAGCAATGCCAGAGCCAGAAAGGTATAAAGCACTAAAGCCTGTCTCTTTTGCTATAAGCCCAGAAGCAGCATTAAATGCTCCTGGGATAACTATTATTTTTTGTTCTTTTAAAAGTTGAGTAAAGGATTTCATGATATTAAAGGTAATAAATCAGATAAATCTTGTAATTGTTCAAGCCTCATTACTCTTTCAATTTGTTTTTCTACTTGTTCTGTATCAATATGTGGACTTGCTAATGTTCTCCATTTATTAAAAATGTCTTCATCTTTCATAGGATTTTTAGGATGTCCTAAAGGATGTAAAACTTCTTTTACTACTTTCTTTCCACCTAATAAATTTATTTCAAGCCTATTTCCGAAACTACGTGGATAGTCGGCTGTATATCTAGCATCTTCTACTACTTTTATCTTCTTTAAAAATCTAAGTAATGAAGAGTCTCTATAGTTTTTCTTATGAAAGCTTTCATCTGTTACATTGCCATCACGTAATGCAATGGCAGTACAGTAAGGAAGACTATGATCTGCTGTTTCTTTAGATGTTGGTCTCCACTTTTCAGGCTCAGAACCAATTATCTGATATGAAGCACCATGTGTAAAAACTGTCATGTCTTGAATTTGCTCAAGCTTTAAGCCTTCTTTATAGAGCTCAATAGCTGCTTTAACTGCACTTTGAGCATGATATTCAACAGGATATGGTTTTATATATGTTTCAAGTATTTTCTTTGGTGGTGTACCAGGATTTGGCAGGATTAAGTTAATAGGACCTGAGACCAATATTTCAAACCCTCTTGTTCCTTCAAATATAGGACTAGGACCAGTCATACCCTCTTTAGCTAGTCTTGTTGCAAAAAGTCCCTGACGAGCTGCATTTGCAAATGCACATGCTTTCCACATAGACATTTCACCAACTCGAGTTTGTCTGGTAGCTATATTACATACCCCTGCAATATTTAAAGCATTTTCTAATTGTTCTTCATCTAAATCCATTAAAATACCAGCACCAGCACTAGTAGAAAATGCACCATATGTTACATGGTCAATTCCTTTTGCACGCAGACTAGCTCCATCACAGAGCTGACACTGAATTTCATAAGCAATTGCAATTGCAAGAATTAAATCAAGCCCGCTTTTTTCATATGCTTGAGCACAGGCTATTAAAGGTGCAATATTATCTGATGGATGTGCAGGTTCCAAAGATAAATAAGTATCATTAAAATCAAGATATCGAACCAAAGCACCATTTACAAAAGCAGCTTCTTCATAAAAAACATTTTTTCCTTTTCCAAAAAGTGGAGCAGTATATTTTCCTTTTATCTTTGAGCAGGCTTTCAAAAGTATCTTAGATACTTTTGAATCATATGCCCCCATCGCACATGCTAAGCTATCCAGCACTCTTCTTTTTACTTCATGAATAACATCTTGAGATACTTGCTCAGGCTTTAAAGACAAAACATAGTTTGCAATTTGTTGAGCTTTATAAGTTTGTTTTGTAAGTGTTTGTATCATAAATTTAATCCTCGAAAAATAGTATGTATAGTAAGTATAATTGAGGTAAATAAATATAGCAACAAAAAAAACAAATGTTAGCCAAAAATCTCTTTAACTACTTCTACATGTCTTCTTACATCAGTTTTTACTCTTTCAAAGTCACCTTTAAAAATCGCATCTCCATTAAACATACCACTACCTGGACATACTCCATAGGCATTATATTTAGTTAAAACTTCCTTTATGTTCTTATCATTAACACCACCAACTGCATATGTTCTAATTTCCCAATCTTTAGAAAGTTCAGAAAATGTTTTAACTCTGCTAAAACCAGTTTCATTATTATCATCTGGCAATTTAATTACAATAGGGCAATAAGGTTTTTCATCTTTTAAAATTATATATTTTTCATAAAACTCAGTAGGAGAAGTGACTTCTATATATTCTGGGGTTTTCTTTCCTAATGATAGAAACTCATTAGAATCATAGGCTATAAGAGTCCAGTTTTTCTTTTTTAAATCTTCAAACTCGTCTCTAAATGGTTCGCTAATTGCTTTATATAATTCTTCATGAGTTTTAACATTAGCTGGAAAGAATTTTTGATCTGAGACATTTAAAGTCTTTGCTCTTTTTATTTCAGACTCTAGGTAAACTCCTGGTAACATAGGAATTTTCTTTTCACAAGCTATTGCAATTACCTGAGGGAATAAGCCTGGGCTAACTAAAAATCTTGCCCCAAGTGACAAAGCTTCCTTTGCAGTATCTGTATTCTTTACTGAACCAACTCCTACATTTAGATTTCTACTTATACACTCTTTAACCACCCCTTGCCAAAAGTCAGAATTTGAGGTGATTTCTATAGCTTGTGCACCAGCATCAAATGCACTCTGAATTGCATTAACAGCATTGTCTTTAGGGGTTTGTGGTTTTGTTCTTAGAATCCCAACCAACCTAGTGTTTAAATAATTGTGTGTGGTAGACATAGCTCTCGTAACTCTCATAAAATGTATTATCCTCTTTAGAACAGTTCTATTAATTTTAATTGTAAAAACGTTTTTTCTTTTACTTTTAAGTTTTTTATAATAATGAGATAATGCTATTATGTCTGAATTAATTAATAAAACACTAGGTCAATTGCTTGATAGTGCAGCACTAAAATATCCTGAAAAAGATGCTTTAGCATTTACTGATATTAATTATAGATTAACATACTCTCAATTTAAAAAACTCACAGATGAAGTTGCAAAAGGTTTATTGGCATTGCATATTCAAAAGGGTGAACACATTGGTATTTTTGCAGTAAATTGTCCTGAATGGGTAATACTACAATTTGCTAGTGCCAAGATTGGAGCTGTTCTTGTAAACATTAATCCTGCACTTAAAAGCCATGAGTTGAAGTATATATTAGAGCAAGGTGACATTACAACACTATTTATTACAGAGTTTTTTAAAACCCAAAATATGATTGAGGTTTTAAAAGGTCTACAAGTTAACAGAACATCAAATCAACAAGTTCAGCCAATCCATGATTTACCACTTTTAAAAAAGGTAGTCACTATAAGAACAGACCAATATTCTGAGTTTATGAAATGGGATGATATCTTACGGCTTGCACACAGTGTTTCAGATGAAGATTTAGCAGAAAGAGAAAATACTTTACAGCCACAGGATGTAATTAATATTCAGTATACGTCAGGTACTACAGGATTTCCAAAAGGAGCACAATTAACTCATTTTGGAATACTAAACAATGCTTATTACGGCGGAGTAAATATGAATCTTACTGAGAAAGACTCTATTTGTATTCCTGTACCGCTTTATCATTGTTTTGGTTGTGTACTTGGAACATTAGTGTGTGTAAATTATGGAATAAAAATGGTATTTCCTTCTGAAGTTTTTGATCCAAGAAAAACTTTAGATGCTGTACACAAAGAGCATTGTACTGCTATATATGGTGTTCCCACAATGTTTATTGCTGTGCTTGCTCTTGAAGATTTCAATCAATATAATTTAAAGTCACTTAGAACAGGTGTTATAGCAGGTGCTCCATGTCCAATGGAACTAATGAAACAATTAATTGAAAAAATGAACCTGACTGAAATAACTATAGGATATGGTTTTACAGAAGCCTCACCACTAATTACTCAGACTAGATATAACGACTCTTTGGATGTAAAAGTAGGTACGGTAGGTAAGCCACATCAAAATGTAAAAGTAAAAATCTGGGATATAGAGTCAAAATGTGATCTTGGGCCAAACCAGCCTGGAGAACTATGTGCACATGGTTATAATGCAATGAAAGGCTATTACAAAATGCCGGAAAAAACAAAAGAGGTTATTGACAGTGAAGGCTGGATGCATACGGGAGACTTGGCTACTGTAGATGAAAACGGAGTTTATAGAATTGTTGGAAGAATAAAAGATATGATAATTCGTGGTGGTGAGAATATTTACCCTGCAGAAATTGAAGAGTTTTTTATGACTAGTCCAAAAGTAGAAATTGTACAGGTAGTAGGAGTACCGGATGAAAAATTCGGGGAACAAACAGCAGTAGTTATAAAACTAAAACCAAATGAAACCTGGACTGAAGAAGAAGCAAAAAAATGGTGCTGCGGAAAAATCGCAAATTATAAAATCCCTTGTTATATAAGGTTTGTACAGGAATTTCCTATGACTGCAAATGGAAAGATTCAAAAATACAAACTTAGAGAACAATTAAAAGAAGAATTAAAATTAACTACTGTTTAAGCTTTACATCAAGGGCTTCTTGTAAACCAACATCAAAAGGATATTTTTCAAGAGCCATTTTTATTTCTTCCATTTGAAGAGAAAGTTCTTTTTGAGCTGTTCGTACTTCTTTTATGAACTGATTATTAACAAGAACTCTGCCTGGATAAATTGAGGTAAGTTTATCCATTATTATTTACCTTATACCTCTAATAGCATCAAGAAGCTCAGATTGAATTTCTTCAATTACTTGTCCTAAATTAGATTTTGGATATTGCTCAAGCAATGTAGTAATTTGTGAAGTTGAGCCATTTGTAATTAACTCTCGTAGCTGCTTTCTGTCATTTGCATTAAATATATAGCCTGGATTTATAGCTAATTGGTTTAGAAATATAGGTTTTTCTGTTTTTCTGGTAGAAGCTTTGTCAGAAGGAGGAACAGGAAATTCTTTATTACCGGTGATGTCTTGTAGTTCTCCGCCTAAAGAATATCTTATAGTCTTTGGTGGATAAAACTGTGCAGTATAATAGCTTGAGATATTAGTCATTGAAGGCTCTCCTTTTAAAGATTTATATTAATTACAAATTATTATAAAACACATTATCACTTCATAAGTTAATCTATAGATTAATTATTTTTAATATTACCTCCCTCTTTACTTTTATAATCACAGAAAATAAATAGAATGAAAAACCCGGAGCAAACAAATTGGTATGTCATAACAGGTGGTCCATCAACGGGAAAATCGAAAACTATAGATCATCTTGCTTTTTTGGGTTATCTAATTCGACCTGAAGTTGCAAGAATACTAATTGATGATGAATTAAGCAAAGGGAAAACTATTGAAGAAATCAGAGGTGATAATAAAAAATTTGAGCATCAGATTTTAAAAATTAAGATTGAAACAGAAGAAACTGCTCCTAAAAATGAGCTGATATTTTGGGAGAGAGGATTACCTGATAGTTTGGTTTATTTAAAAGAATATAAAGCTGATTTAGCAATAGCAATAGAAGTAAGTAAAAGACGACGTTATAAAGGTATATTTATTTTAGATGTGTTACCTATGTATGAAAAAGACTATGCAAGAACTGAGACACAAGATACAGCACACAAGATACACGAAGCTCTTTATGACTGTTATACAGAGCATGGATATTCTGTTATAAGAGTGCCTGTTATGTCAATCTCTGAAAGAGCACAATTTATTGTTAAGTGCATCAGGTTACTACCTGGTTAGTGTAATATTTCCAAGTAAACAATTTATAAGGTAAGATTTTATCCGATTTATTCGGTAAAATCGTAATGTATTATAAATGACAGATTGGAAGCACTCTGGAAAGCCGGTTTTGGGAGCACCACGAAAAAACCGGCGGTAGGTAGAAACTGTATCAGGGCTTAATTTGGGGAAGATTAAATTATGAAACTTTCATTTCATGGAGCAGCAAGAGAAGTAACAGGGTCATGTCATTTAATTGAAATAGACAATACAAAAATATTAATTGACTGTGGAATGTATCAGGGTGGACTTCTTGAAGAAAACTATAAGCCTTTTGGATTTAAGCCAAAAGATATTAATTATGTTCTTTTAACGCATGCACATTTAGATCATTGTGGCCGTATACCTCTTTTAGTAAAACAAGGTTTTCGTGGTGAAATTGTTACTACTAGTGCAAGTCGTGAATTAGCTAAATTAGTTATGCTTGACTCAGCGCACGTAAATGAAGAAGAAGCAAAGCATAAAACAAAACATAC
>JAHFBD010000224.1 GCA_023250175.1 Candidatus Melainabacteria bacterium | reverse complement strand
ATTCCTTTTCAATTGCGCTAGCTAATTTTTCTTGCCCTTTTGTGAATTTGTCTTTTGCATCTTTTTCATATGTAGAGCCATTGATAAATAGTACTTCAAAAGGAATATTTTCTTTGTCTTTAGTTGAGTGTTCGCTTAATCTATGAGTAGCTATTGTTGGTACTACATACTTGTGGTCCTTTTCATTTACGTTACTTAAATCATCTTCAACTTTTAATATGGAATTTTCAATTGATCTACCTTTTTTTATTTGAGATGCAATTGACTCAGATAGTCCATAGCTTGAAGTTTCCTGGAGAGCAGAAGCAAAAAAACTGTGCTTTTCAGGATATTTATTAACACCACTTCTTGAAAGTGGAAGAATATCTTTACTGGAATCTTTTAACTTCTCTCTTAAAAGATAATAAGTTAATTTCTTTAATGTATTTGCTAAATCATATTGTTGAGAAATCTCTTTATACTCAATGGTATCTGTCTTTTTGTCATCATAGAGCTTTGATGTTTCTTTTGATAGAGTGCCTACAACAGATGTTATTTTCTCATTAAATTTTTCCAGTTCAGCAAATGACGGATTTGTTTTGAGCAATTTGTTAAAATCATTATGTAGTGTTTTTATATTATCAAACTTATTACAAGGTTCTTTAATATATTCTAGTGCTGCAAGTAACTTTTGTCTTATTTGATCGCTTGTATTAGTTTTACTGAAAAGTCCATCTATATCAAATTCAAAATTCCCTAGGCTATTCCCCTCTTTATCTGTAAAAGCATCTGATTTTGCTTTTTGTTTTTTGTTTACAGGTGTTGGTACTTCGGGGGGATTTGTAGTTTTTATACCTAAGAAATCTGTCATAAAAATACTCTTAAAACTTTTATACCAATTTAAATATTTCTATCAATATTTTATCGGGACAACCCCAGAGTGTACTTTTATAATGCCACAAGTGGGTTGTCGAATAATTAAGAAAAATTCATTAGAAAAATTGTAAAATGTGTAAACTTTGAGCTAACAGAGTATAGGAGAATTTACCTATGCTTACTCAAGACAAGCTTGCCGTCCTTGGCGAGCGCGAGTTGAAGCGGGCTGGGTAAACCAGACAAATCCTTTTATAAAGTGTTGTTATTGATTATTTGTACTTCAATGACTCTTGCTAATTCTCGTCCTATTGCAATTTGTTGTTGGTTTCTTTGTATAACGATGGGGCCGCCAGGAAGCTTATTTATAATTTGTATACACTCACCTGCTTCAATTCCAAAACGGAGAGCATCGTTAGATAGCTTTTCTTCGCTTATTGAAAGAATCTTTAGAGTGGTTTTATTGGGTGCTTCTTCTAGGTTCATTTTTATATGCTCAAGACAAGCTTGAGCCCCCATCTATCAATTCCTCTCACATGATCGGATTTACCGAATGAATCGGATAAATCCTATAGTTGTAACTTATTATATTCATCGTTTCTTTATAAAGCTCAAGACAAGCTTGAGCTTCCATTCATCAATTCTTCTCACATGATCGGATTTGGTAGCCAAGGCTACACAAATCCTTTTATTATAATGCTCCCAAATAAGTTTGCGACTTCTCTTGTAAAAATTTAGACAAGGTTTATTATAGGTCACCAAAGAAGTTGGTGGTTTTTGTCTGTCTCACAAGGTTAGATTTGCTAGATAAATTGGGAACCCCCCTTTATATACATGTTACAAAGTAAAGTATTAATTGTTGTATTTTATGTAGTATAATAAACCAGTCTTCTGTTAATGGGAGACATTGAACACTTAATCGCGGGGTAGAGCAGTCTGGTAGCTCGTCGGGCTCATAACCCGAAGGTCGGTGGTTCAAATCCACCCTCCGCAACCATGTTGAGTGGATCGGTTCTACAACAACAAAAGGAAACAATAGAGAAGAAATTCTCTAAGCACCTTGCATTAGAGTACTTAAATGACTCTAGCGTTAGATGTTTTATAAACCTAGCTCAGTTCGATTATCTTCAAATAAATTAATTACTGTAGAACTTGAAGAATTGGTATGATTTTGTTTATCAAAACAGTTTGCTAAATCTAAAAGTACAGTACGTTTTGCAGACTCATCAGGTGGTACATTTTCTTCAATCCACCTTTGAGCATTTTCTAAGTAAGATGGACCTAGACAACTTCTATTCAAATCAAAAAATGCAGCTCCTATTTGTAGCTTACTGTTTATAAGAATATTTAAAAGTTCATTGGCTGCTTCAGTATAGATGTCTTGTTTTCCTCCTCTAACTGTTTTAAGAGGATAGCTATTTCCTGTTACTACTGTTCCTAGTTGCATCATTTTTCTCCTTAATTAAAGTTTACTATTATACTCCGATAATAATAAATTCAATCTTTTAAAATCAAGACAAAATATAAACCAAAAATTATATTTTTGATTAGCTTCTTTTAATCAGTTAATAAACAAAGCTAGAAACTGATAAAAACACTAGATTTTAAATAGGATGGTTAAGAATATTAAAAAGATTTTATCTTTCTTGTTAGAAGTAGTTACCGTGATATAGAACTTTAAGATTGCTTTTGTAAATATTCTAAATAATCTCTATCTTTTCCCAAAATTGAAACCTGCACTGTTTTACTTTTAGATAAATCGTACACATCTTCTTCTGTTTGTAATTTAATAAGACCCGGGCAAGCATCAGCTTTTACTGCTTGAGCCTTTCCTTTATTAATATAGAGGGCAGATAGGCGTTCCATAGGGTCAGCTGTAAAAACCTGATTGCAGCCTGAATCAGAAAGTATGACAGTAGGAATTTTAATTAGTTGCTTGTTTATGGTTAAAACACTAATAGAATTACGTTCATTTTGAAAACTATGTCCAACAATCTGAGGAACAAAAGCTTTTACCAACTTTTCTTCAGCTTCGGCAGGTGTTATTAGCAAATTACCTTCATTGTTTAAAATCCCCATTTCTACAAGTTCAGGTCTTAAATCACTTCGCACAGAATCACTTGCATCAACTTCAAGTGGACCTGAAAACTTTTGTAATCCTCCACGCAATGTTGATTTAGCAAAAAATCCATGAGAATAGTTATTTGAACTAACTGCTTCACACAATACTTGATTTAAGTGTTCTACTAACTCCAGATCATTACGCTTTTCAGGAGGGAGTTCTTGCATAAATACTTTTTGAACACTTGGAAGCAAAACTGAATGAACTGCAATAGCATGTCTTTCTTGATCCTCCGGGCTATTATGATCACCTAAATATGTTGCTGCTTTAATTTTTCCTTCTGCAATCATTTCTGTAAGCAGTTTTTGACAATAATTAGCTATTAAGCGTTGTCCCAGTTGTGGAAATAATTGATTAACTGTCTCTTCATTATTCATAGCAACTAGAAAATCTTTTTCATGATTCCCGATAATCATTTCAATGTCAATAGTATTTTCAGATGCTTCTCCAAAATTAAACTCTCTTGCTTCATCCATTAAACGATTAAGTGCCTGTAAAATACCAACACCATATTGACTGGCTTGTCTGTTTATTCCATCTCCAATAAAAATCAGTCTTTTTCCATGCATATTTTCCACACATAATGAACCATCTTCATTTATTACTTTCATAGCTTTTAATTCATTTAAAAATCCCCATAAATTTTCATGTCTGTCAGGAATAACTATTACCTCTTTATTTTCATATTTAGACCATTCTACATTCAGATCTTCCAAGGTACTAACTAAAAGTCCTTTTACGCTTGCATTACGATGAAAATCATTAACCCCCATGCTTAGTGCATGTTTTACATCTCTATAATTCCGTTCAGAAAT
>JAHFBD010000040.1 GCA_023250175.1 Candidatus Melainabacteria bacterium | reverse complement strand
AGCACATTTTAGTTTATATGAAGGATACATAACCAAGATAAATGACCTGGAAACACGGATTAAAAGTTTTGATGTTAGCAATCCTGATACAGTTAACTATCGCGGTTGGCATTTAGAACAGACCAGTATGTTAAATGGTGCTGTTTTACATGAATTGTATTTTGGCAACTTAGGAGCAGAAAATAAAGAACCAAAAGGACAATTAAAAAAAATGATCGACCGTGATTTTGGTTCACTACAAAATTTTATTGGGCATCTTAAAACAGTTGGCAAAATTGCTCATGGGTGGTCTTTGGCCGCTTACAATTACAGAACTGGAAGAATTAATGTTTACGGATTAGAAAGACATAATTTAAATGTACCTGCTATGGTACACCCTATTTTAGTTCTGGATGTATATGAACATGCTTATATGATTGATTATGGCACAGACAAAAAACAATATTTGGATGCTTTTGTAACTAATGTGGATTGGAAACCTGTTAATAATAGACTTGAAATGGCTTTATCAATTCCTTCTGGAGAACTAATAACAGTATAAATCAATGACTTATAAAAAGAGATTTTTTTATCTACTGTGTCTAAGTATCTTTCTTATACTCAGTTCTTTTATTGTTATTAAAGCAAAAGAAAAAGAATCAAAAGTACTTTTACACTTTATACAAATATCAGACACACATCTTCAAAATCCAAATACAAAAGATGGGGAAAGACTATTTGCAAGTTCTGCAAAGCTTTTAGCTGATGCAGTAAATCAAATCAATGAAATTAAAGATCTGGATTTTGTTCTTGCTAGTGGTGATTTGGTGGATATGCCTCAAAAAAAATTAGTTAATAAGTTTATTGATATTACAATGTCTTTAAACTATCCTTTATATGTTTTATTAGGAAATCATGATGTTAGTGTAGGTGGGGGATTAAGAAAACAAGGTTTTACAAGAAAATTTTATAAGTTAAAGAATGCCACTAGTTTTACAAATAAAAAACCATATTATTCATTTTCTCCAAATGAACAATTTACAATAATTTGCTTAGATGGTACAACTGATGAAGTCATTACAGCACATGGTCAAATTGATGATACCCAGCTCGAATGGTTAAAAAATGAGCTTGAAGCTAATAAAGACAAATATGTAATCATTGCTCTGCATTTTCCTCTTATTGAACCATATAAAAGCAAGACTCATTATTTTTTAGAGCCAGGCAGAACAAAATTACTTGATCTTATAAATAGTTATAAAAATGTTCTTGGGGTATTTACAGGGCATTATCATGCAGCCAGATTATTTAAAATAAATAATAAAATTCATAATAGTTGCCCGGCTGTAGTTCAATATCCTAATGCTTTTAGAGAAATCACTGTCTTACAAGAAGATCCAAAATCTATTATATTTGACTTCAAATGGCATCCTGTAGATGGGCAAGAACTCCGAGACAAGAGTAAAAACAGTTCGAAATCCTGGGCTTTAACTCAAGGTTCAAAAGAAGACAGAGAACAAAAAATTAAATTGAAATTATATTAATGCAAGAGTTTTTTTTCTTTTTTATAGGTTCTTTTGTATCACTATTTTCAATAGTAGATCCACTCTTGGCTGTACCGGTTTTTGCTTCATTAACTCAAAAACATACTCCTGAATACAAAATTGCAGTTGCTCAGCGAGCAAGTTTTTATGTTTTAGGAATACTTGTAATTTTTTTCATTGCTGGCGGATTGATATTAAAATTCTTTGGAATTTCTCTTGAAGGTCTTCGTATTGCCGGTGGACTAATGATTATTGGCTCTGCAATTGAAATGTTACAAAAGAAAGAAAGACTTTTACCTGTTGAACAGCAAGAATCAGAAGAAAAGGAGGACATTGCATTTTCACCACTTGCTATGCCTATTTTAAGTGGTCCGGGTGCAATTGCTGTAATTATAGGAATGACAACTGACGCAAAATCATTAGTTCATTATTTATTAATCTTAATTACAATTTGTTTGGTTTCATTATTATGTTATGTTTTCATGCGATTGTCACATGTCATTGCACAAAGGGTAGGTCCAATTACAATGAGATCCTTTACTAGAATTATGGGATTTATCTTACTATGCATTGGAGTACAGTACATTGTAAATGGTGTAATGCCTCTTTTAAAGACAGCTTTTCATGGCTAATTAACTTTTTGAGCAACACTAAAATTATTTACAAGCTCTTTACCCCCATTTAAAGCTTCTTGTATTTTAGAAATATCTTTTCCACCAGCTTGTGCGAAATCATCTCTGCCACCACCACGCCCACCAGTAACTTCTGCAATTTTATTTACAAGCTCTTTTGCTTTAAGTCCTTGCTTAACAAGGTCGCTTGTTACGCTAACAAAAAATGTTAATTTGTTCTCATCACTTAAATCAGCAATTATGCAGACCTCATTCGTAGAAGATTTTAATTTGCTTTCTATGTAAGGCTTTATTGCACCAGAAGTATAGTTATCCACAGAAGGCATAAAAAGAGAAATGTCATTAGATAGTTTTTGTATGTTTTTTTCAAGAGATTTAAGTTTATCTATTTTTTCAGATGCTAGTTTTTTATTAATTAATTCCTGAGCTTTTATATGCTTTTCTTTTCCACTGTATTTTTTACATAATTCTTCCCATTCATTTTTTAATCCTAGTCTTATAAACTCATTTAATAATTTCGTATCTTCTTCTTGCCATTGTTTTAATCTTAATTCGTCTTCTGTTTTTTGTTTTTCTAAATATTCTTTCAAAGCTGCACCAGAAATAGCTTCCATACGTCTTGTCCCAGCAGAAATAGAGCTTTCTTTTATAATTTTAAAACCCTGGATTTCACTTGTATTATTCACATGTGTTCCACCACACAATTCAACACTAGCAAGTTCTTTATCACTACCCATTTGTACGACACGAACAATATCACCATATTTATCTCCAAAAAATGCTAAAGCACCTGTTTTTAGAGCATCATTAAAATTCATTTCATTAACTGACACAGGTAGTCTTGCTAAGATCCAATCATTTACTATTTTTTCAATCTGTGTAATTTCTTCTGGTTTAGCACCTCTGTCTGAGGTAAAATCAAATCTTGTTCGTTCATAATTTACTTCAGAGCCAGCTTGCTGCAAGGCATTACCAAATACTTTTCTCAATGCTGAATGCATAAGATGAGTAACACTATGATGATGTTTTGTTCTCGTCCTCTTTATAGAATCAATTTCACAATTTACAACATCATTTATACGAACTGAACCTTTGATGACTTTAATATAATGACTAAATAATCCTTCAAACTTTTGAGTATCTGAAACACTTATAGTTGCTTCATGAGAGATGATTTGCCCTACATCTCCTACTTGTCCACCAGATTCAGCATAAAACACTGTTTGATTTAATATTAATTGTCCGTCTTCTCCTTCTTTTAAGCTCTTAACCTTTTCTCCTTTATTATTTAATATTGCAATAATATTTGCTTCACACTGTTCTTGTTCATAACCTAAAAACTTTGTAGTTCCAAATTCTTTTAAAAACTCACTATAGATTTTATTATCTGTTAGCTGTACAGCAAAAATATCTTTATTTGAAACTTCAGAATGCTTTTCTTTAGCATTTTCAAAACTTTGCAAATCAACTGATTTGTTTTTTTCTTTTGCAATATCTAACGTAAGCTCTACAGGAAATCCATATGTAGAATACAAATCAAAAGCAGCTTCACCAGAAATTAATGAACCTGACTTAGAAAGCATGTTTTCTAAAAATATTAAGCCCCGTTCAATCGTTTCCAAAAAGCGTTCTTCTTCCTGCCTAACCACATCAATAATAGTATTTAGATTTTTAGATAACTCTGGATAAGTATCAGAATAATTGTTGCTAACCACATTAGGTAGTTTATACAAAAATGGTTCTTTGATTCCTAACAAATATCCGAATCTTGCTGCACGCCTTATAAGCATTCTTAATACATAACCACGTCCTATATTACTTGTTCTTACTCCATCTGCTATTAAAAAACTAACGCAGCGTATATGATCAGTAATTATTTTTAAGCTTAAATCTGATTTTTCATCTTTCTTATATTTTATCTTTGTAATTTCCGAAACATTATCTAGTATGGGTTTTAAAAGATCCGTTTCAAATGTATTGGGTTTATTTTGTAGTATCAAAGTAATTCTTTCAAGTCCTAATCCAGTGTCTACATTTTTCTTAGCAAGGGGTTTATATTTTTCATTCTCATCCTTTTCAAGTTCCATAAAAACTAAATTATAGAATTCAAGAAATCTTTCTTCAGGATCATGAAACTCTGGTCCCCTATCAAAACAAATCTCAGAGCAAGGACCACAAGGTCCTGTTGGTCCTGGTGGTCCCCAAAAATTATCTTTCCTTGTTAGCTTTTTAATTCTGCTATCTTCTATCCCAATCTGCTTATGCCAAATATTATAGGCTTCTTCATCAAATGGATTTGTTGCATCTCCAGCAAATACAGAAACAACTAATTTTTCTTTCGGTAACTCTAATGTCTTTGTTAAATAATCCCATCCCCACACTATAGCTTCTTGTTTAAAATAATTACCAAAGCTAAAATTGCCCATCATTTCAAAAAAACTATGATGTCGAGTCGTTCGTCCTATATTTTCTAAATCAGAATCTTTCCCACCTACTCTTGCACATTTTTGAATAGTTACTGCTCTTTTAAACTCCGATTCTTTTAATCCTAAAAAATAAGGTACAAACTGTACCATGCCAGCACTAGTTAAAAGCAACGTTGGGTTATCTGGTATAAGTGAGCTACTTTTAACATATCTATGATCATGTTTTTTTGTAAAAAAGTCTGTCCAGGATTGACGGATTTGTTGTGAGGTAGCATTTTGCATATGGATATTATATAGTACTTAGCCAATCTCTCCAAAGAGTTTCTCCATCATGCTTTTATCTTTTTTCCCGATTTTAGACTCAACACCACTATTTAAATCTACTCCAAATGGTTTTACTCGTTTAAGTGCATTACTTAAATTGTCTGGGGTTAATCCACCTGCAAGAATTATGGGGGATCGTGATTTTGAAACTATTTCCTGAGCAATTGTCCAATCAGAAGGTTTACCAGTACCACCCATTTGGTTATTCCTATCATAGGAATCCAAAAGAAAACAATCACAAAATCTTCTATAAGCATTTAATTGTGTTATTGATGCTTCTTTAGTAGGAAAAGCCTTAATTATTTTTAATCTTTTATTGTATCTTTTTAAATCACTACAATAAGATACTGGTTCTATTCCATGCAATTGAATAGTATTTATTCCAAGCAATTCACAAGCATAAATTACTTCACTAATTTTTTCATTTTCAAAAATTAAAATTGGTTCTACCATTGGACATAATTTATCAATTATTTCCTTTGCTGTTCTATAGCTAATTCGCCGCTTAGATCGCTTGACAAAGTTTAAGCCAATCGCATGTATAGGAAATGAACAGACCATTCTTGCATCATATACAGAAGTAATACCACAAACTTTAACTCGTATATTTTGCATAAATCCTCTTGTTCACTTTTCGTCTTCTAGTTTCATTTTCAAGTCTTCTTTTCCAGCAATAATCCTGCTTATATTAATCCTTCAATTACATTTACAGTAATTGTCTTTTCATTTAAGTTTACTTCAGGCACAATCTCATCAACAAATGGAATCATTATCTCTCTTCCTTCTTCATTTTTAATAACAAGAATATCGTTACCACCTTTTATAACATGCTCAACATTACCTATTAAATTACCATCTGTAGAATATGCAGTTAGACCTTCTAAGTTATGGTAATAATATTCATTTTTTCCTAACTCTTTAACTTCTATAGAAGATACAAAAACTGATACTCCTGCTAACCCTTCAGCTACATTCATATCATCAATACCCTCCAAGGTAAACAAATAAACATTTTTATGTTTTTTTGCTCTTATTACCTTAAACTCTTGCTTCCTATTATCTGCATCCTCTAACACCACATGCTTAAATTCAAGAATATAATCAGGAGGAGCAATCAGGGGAAGCACCTTCACATCACCCTTATTACCAAATGTACCAACTATTGTGCCAACTAAAAACATATAATTAAAAAGATCCTACATACAACGATTTGGCCTTGAGTCTTTCCCTATTAAAGTCTGTGGTGCCCAAACAGAATTTGCAATCATTTCAATATCATTATTAACTCTACAATTATTTCCTAATATACTGCTAATGATTTTTACATTTCCCCCTATGTGCGAATCTGACCAAATAATTGAATTATCAATATAAGAGTTAGCTTCAATTACACAATTTTTTTCAATATAAATTGGTCCTTTAAGAATTACATTAGAACCAATTTTTGTATTATTTCCAATATATACCTTGCCAGATATTTTCACAGATGAATCTAACGTAATTCCTTCACCTTTAAAACCATAAGTAGTTTTTTCTGCTTCAATATTTATTTTTACTCTTTCTTCTAAAACATCTTTTACACTTTCATGATATTGCTTTAATGTCCCAATATCTGCCCAATATGCATTTATATTAATTCCTTGCATGGGCATATTTTTTGACATTAGTTTTTGAAATAAATCAGTAGCCACATCAAATCTTGCAATTTGTTCTTTAGATGGAATTTCATCTAAAACACTTTTATTAAAAAAATAAATTCCTGTATTTGCTAAATTACTTTTTGCATCTTCAGGCTTTGGTTTTTCCTGAAATGAAATAACTTTCTTATTTTTATCCAATACCGCAACACCATACTGGGAAGTATCTTCTACTTCCTTTATACCAATAGTAACTAAACAATCACTATTTATATGTGCTTCATATAAATGATCTAAATTAACATCTGTTAAAGCATCTCCCATAATAACCAATATGACATCATCTGTAAGATATTCTCTACAACTTCTAATTCCTCCCGCTACTCCAGTAAGTTGCTCTTCATATACAAGATTTAAATGTAGTCCTCTTTCTCTTAGGTTTTTAAATTGTTCTTTTACTTTATCTGCCATAACATGGGTATTTGCAGAAAGATTAGTAAAACCATATTTTTGACAAAGAGTAATGATGTGCTCCATGACAGGCTTTCCTAAAATAGGACACAGAGGTTTTGGTATCTGTGATGTCAATGGATCTAGTCTGGAGCCTACACCTGCAGCTAATATCATCGCTTGATTATGTTTTTTTTCTTTCAAATTTCTTTTGCCTCAGCTCTATATAATGCTTTTACAACTTCTTCAGGAGCAGTTCCCCCATAAACATTTTTAGACTCTACACATGATTCAAGTCTAATTCTCTCGACAATATCATCTCCAAACAATTCATGAAAACTGTTCCATTCACTTAAACTTAAATCTCTGAATAATCTTTTTCTTTCAATACAATAGGCAACGATTTGTCCTACTACCTCATGCGCAATTCTAAATGGCACCCCTTTATGTGTTAAGTAATCAGCAACATCAGTTGCATTAATAAAACCATTACTTGCAACCTCATACATTCTGTTCCTATCAAAGGTTACATTTTGAAGAAATTCATTTGCAATCTGTAAAATGATTTTAATATTGTCTACTGAATCAAAGATTAATTCCTTATCTTCTTGCAAATCTTTATTATAAGCTTGTGGTAATCCTTTCAAAGTAGTAAGCATAGCTACTAAATTACCAAGAAATCTTCCTGCTTTTCCACGAATTAATTCAGGAATATCAGGATTCTTTTTCTGAGGCATCATGCTACTTCCTGTAGCATAAGCATCTGCAATTATTATAAATCTCAATTCATCATTATTCCATAAAACCATCTCCTCCGCCCATTGGCTAAGATGAATACTTAAAAGCGAAATATTAAATAAACATTCTGCCACAAAGTCTCTGTCAGAAACAGCATCGATACTATTTTCCGAGATTCTATCAAAGCCTAATTCACTTGCAACTTGTTCTCTATCAATAGAATAAGAAGTTCCAGCCAATGCCCCCGAACCTAATGCAAGAACATTTGTAGATTTTAGATTTTGACTAAATCGTCCTATGTCACGTAATAGTTTTTGTTCATAAGACAAACAATAATGCCCAAGAGTAATTGGCTGAGCTTGTTGTAAATGAGTATAGCCGGGAAGAATTGTTTTATAGTGCTCTCTTGCCAAATTTATAAACGTAGTTCTTAAAATCGTCAGATGAGATAAGATTTCTTTTATTTCTGTTTTCAGCCAGAAGCGTACATCATTTATAACTTGATCATTTCGACTTCGCCCGGTATGAAGTTTTTTACCTACCTCACCAATTAAATTAATCAACCTTGTTTCAATAGCTGAGTGAATATCTTCATTTTTATTCGTATTAAACCAGCCTTCTTCATCCTCTATAATCTCCGTTAATATCTTATTTAACCCACGTACAATTTCTTCAGTTTCTTCATTAGAAATAATTTTGCACTTTGCAAGCATATTTGCATGTGCTATTGAACAGGTTATATCTTCCTTATAAAGTCTTTTATCAAAAGTTAGACTTGAATTAAACTTATCAAGAAGACTGGCAGTAGCTTCTTTAAATCGTCCAGACCAAAGTTTTTTGGAATCCTGGGTCATATGAATATATTAACGAATGGCAGAACTCTTATACCCAATCATTACATAAGAATGTTAAATCTTCTGAAACATATATCCGGTACCACGTGATGTAAGGATAAGTTCTGGATTTGTAGGATCTTCTTCTAATTTAGAGCGTAACCGGCTTATATGTACATCTACTACTCTTGTATCAATTCTATGATCTGCTGGATATGACCAGACTTGTTGTAGAATTTCTGCCCTTGAAAAAGGTTTACCTGAATTACTGACTAAAAGTTCTAACAAATTAAATTCCATTCCGGTTAAGCGAATTCTTTCATTATTTTTATAAACTTGCCTTTTACTAGTATCAATTTTCAAATTTCCAATTACAACAACATTGTTTGATTGTCCAACCGACTGTTCCATTGGCCTATCAGTAACTCTTCTCAGTACAGCTTTAATTCTAGACTCAAGCTCATTAGGACTAAATGGTTTAGTTACATAATCATCTGCGCCTAATTCAAGTCCTTTAATTCGGTCAGCAACATCAGTAACAGCAGTAAGAATAATTACAGGTACTTCAGAATATGATCTGATTTCTTTACATACTGCAAAACCATCAACTTTTGGAAGCATTATATCCAAGATAACAATGTCAGGATGGCAGGTATTAAATTTTTCAAGTGCATCTTCACCATCAACAGCTATATCCACCTGATAACCAGACAGTTTTAAACGAGTTTCAAGAATTCTTCTTATTGCAGTTTCATCATCCACAACTAAAACTTTTGTCCTTGGTTCTTTTTCAGCTTGTGGTGTAATTGATGTTACTTGTGCAGCTTCAGTTTGTGTTTTTATAACTGCTTCCATAAATTAATTCCTCATTTGTTAATGCTACTAAGATATACTTCTATATAGAATACTGACTAATATAACTCATGTTAAGAAATATGAATAGATAGTACATGTATAAGCCAATAAAACATAGTTTAAAAGGACTATTTTTGCTAATCGTATTAACCTATGTTGTTTGCATTACATATGCATACTCTAAAGATGAACAAAGCAAAACAAATGAGCTTCCACTTGAAATTTCGGAAAAATTTTACAAAAAAGATGCTATTTTAAAATTCAATGATGCTGTTAAACAATGGGAATCAAAAAATACTTTGCAAGCTATTGGTCTCTGGAATGAAGCTCTTAACGTTGACTCAAAACTTTGGGTTGTTTACTTAGGTCTTGGTCAGGCTTATAGCAGCATACACGAATATACAAAGTCACTTGAAGCATATAAACATTACTTAGAACTGGCACCACAACAAGCTCCCGACATAAAAAGTGTACAAGAATCAGTGAGTTATCTTAGTCATCTTTTAAGGTTTGGCGAAGAACAAATAAAAAGCAAAGATTATTTATCAATAGTCAAAACAAAGCATCAAGGGAAAGAACACTACGTAAGGTGGGACTTAAATAATGACAAACCACTAAAAATTTATTTTTATCCTGCTAATGGTATTCCTAACTACAGAAGTGAATTTCAAAGCGCATTTCTGGATGGAGCAAGGCTTTGGCAAGAAGTCCTGCCAAACTTAAAATTTGAAGTGTTGGATAATACAATACCATTAAAATTTCAAGGTAAAGAAGCAAAGAAAAAAGAGACAGAAATTATAGATATAGCTCAAATAAAAGTAGTTTTCCCATCTCGATTTAAAGTAAAAGGCGACCCCAATAATCCATTAGCATCACAGATAGACGCACAAAGTTTTCCAATTATAAGAGATAAAAAAAACTTTAGGGTGTTAGGAGTTATTATGATTAGTCCTTTTATTTATTATCAATCACAAATTGCTATTCCACTTGAACCCTTAGCCAAATTAAGTTTTAATGACCAAATCAAAAAACTAAAAATTATTGCAGCACGTGAAGTAGGACATGCACTTGGTTTATGGGGGTTTAGTCCAAATCCAGAAGATCTTATGTTTGAAGGAGAAGTTTCAGAATTGAAATTATCAGAACGTGACAGAAACACAATGAAAAAATTATATGAGTTAGATTCTACAAAAGAAGAACTAGTTACAAATAATTAATTTATAAATTCCTTGGGCCTTCTGCCGGGCGTCGTGTCGGTCTCTGCAAACGCATATACTCACTGGTATTATCCTTTCGTCCATTATCATCACAGTAAGATATTGGTGGGTGCCCAAATTTTGGTCTTAAATATTGAGCAGTGTTGTCAGTACGGCTTAGCCCATTGTATGAAGGAACAGGGGGAGAGATTCTCATCTTTTAACTCCTTTGTTAATAATGTTTTATAACTGAATAAGATTAAGAATATTCTACAACAATTACATATTTTGCACAACTACTGCAACAAGGTAAATTAAATAAAATACTGCACCTAATAAAAATACCTTATAGTTAAGTCTTTTAGTTTTTGATGCAAATAGCACAATTCCTGCACTCATTAAACAAAAAATAAATACTAAGTATGAAATTAAAGAGTTTATCTGCCAGCTCGTAAATAAAAGTCCAATTGTAATAGGGAATGTCCCCTGAAAAACTAAAGCTCCTGAAATATTGCCTACTGCAAGAGTATCTTTTTTTTGCCTAATCCACATCCAACTGTTAAATTTTTCTGGAAGCTCTGTTGCAATGGGGGTTAATAAGAGACTTATTATAAAGGGTGGAAAGCTTAAACATTTTGAAACATCCTTTATAACCTCTACAAAATGATGAGCACTATAAATCAATAAAGCAAGTGAAACAACTAGCTGAACTCCAATCAAAAACAATGATGGTTTTAATTTTGTAAACTTGCTAAGCAAAAAAGGATCTAGGTTTCCTTCTAATTCTTCTCCCTTGTAACTACTATTTTTTTCTTCTTCAAGAGTTTTATAGAGATAAAAAAAATAAAGCAAAATTAAAATAATTCCAACAACTACACGTAAAGAATGATTTAAAAAAATTGAAATGAAAGCAATACTAAAAGAAACCAGAAAAAATGTTAAATCCCTTTCTAAAACTGTATTATCAACCTTAATCTCTCTAGTTTTTCTCCTTCCAGACTTAAAATAAAGCCAGCTTGAAAATCCAATTAAAAAAAATGCTACTGTACTCAGCATAAAAGGCGCACCAATAATAGCTCCCATGCTAATATCATTCATTGAATTTAAAGCCTCTACATTACCAGCTAAAACCTTAACCAATGTTTCTCTATCTATACCCCAAAAAATAGCAACTAAAGGAACAATGGTCTCAGGTAAAGCAGTACCAACTGCCGCTAAAAGACTACCAGTAATTCCGTGAGACAAATTTAACTTTGCACCAAGCCACTCAACAGAATTACTAAAAATCATGCAGGAAAGCAAAATTGCAATAAGAGAAATAATAAAATAAAATAAAAGCTCCAAAATGTTTTAATTAATAATTAATAATTTCGCCAGGTTAATTAGGGAATACATTATTTTTTAATTATTAAGTCCTCCATATAGTTATAGAATAATCTATCATTAGTCAAACATTAAAGTACAAGATGTTACACATGCATAAAATAAGCAATATTAAAAGTGAGTTTTTTTGTCTTAAGTTTAATTTTCTAACTTTCTTACTTTTATTTCTTTTATGTTGTCCTGTCATCTTTATTCAAAAAGTCTACGCTGGGTTTGAAGGTCCAAGACCTGAGCTTGTTTATACAACAGCATGGCAAATAATCAATAATAAGTTTTATTTTAAATCAAGGATTAATTTAGATTATTGGGAAAATAAATTTAATGGCAGAATCAATAATACAAGTGATGCTCACAAATATATAACCAAGTTAGTAAAAGAACTAAAAGATCCATATACTCAGTTTCTCACTGAAGAAGAGTTTAAAGAAGAACAGAATGTTTTAAATTCAACCCTAATCGGTATTGGAGTAAAGCTAGCTAGCCATAAACCAATAGTACTAGATTACTTACAAAATAGTCCAGCAGAAAAAAACGGAATTGAAAAGGACGACCTAATTATCTCAGTAAATGGAAAAAGTACAAAAGGATTAAGCTCAACTGAAGTAGCTTCTCTGCTCAGAGGTCCTAAAGACTCACCTCTAACCTTAAAAATAAAAAGAGGAAATAAAATTCTTACCAAAGCTTTATCTCGTACAGAATTTGAAATTAAAAGTGTTTCAACAAAATTATTAGATAATAATATTGCCTATATAAAGATCGATTCGTTTTTTCCACAAAACACCGTGAATCTTTTTAAAGACGAGCTTTCCAAATTAATGTCAGTAACTGGAATTATCCTGGATCTAAGAAATAATTCGGGTGGGTTAGTTAAAAATGCTGTTGAAATTGCTGATATGTTTTTAGCCGAAGGAAAAATTGTAAGTACCGTAACAACAACTGGTATTCAAAATGAATATGCAAACTCAAGTCAATTAATAACCTCAAAAGTAGTTGTTTTAGTAAATGAAAATACCGCTAGTGCGAGTGAGCTTTTAGCAAGTGCTCTACAAGAAAACAATAAAGCGATTGTAATTGGAAAAAGAACTTTTGGAAAAGGACTTATTCAAGAAATCATTCAACTACCCGATCAATCCGGGCTACATGTAACCACTGCCGCATATCTTACTCCACAGGGAACAAACA
>JAHFBD010000223.1 GCA_023250175.1 Candidatus Melainabacteria bacterium | reverse complement strand
CAGGAAAGCTTCAAATCAGGTCTACCAAAATGTCCATAAGCAGCAGTCTTTCTGTAAAAATTCCCATTGTTTAGTTTTGGCAAGTTTTGCAAATTAAGCTTTTTAATTATGGAAAGTGGCCTTAAGTCAAAGACCTGATTAATAATATTACCAAGATCAGAATCTTTTACTTTTCCAGTACCAAAAGTAGAAACACTTATTGATATTGGCTTGGCAACACCTATTGCATAGGATACCTGTACTTCGCATTGTTTTGCTAAGCCACTTGCAACAATGTTCTTAGCAATGTATCGTGCTGCATAGCAGGCTGATCTATCTACTTTAGTAGGATCCTTTCCTGAAAATGCACCACCGCCATGACGTGCATAGCCACCATAAGTGTCTACTATTATTTTTCTTCCTGTTAAACCAGCATCACCCTGTGGACCACCGATTACAAAACGCCCTGACGGGTTAATAAAATATTTTGTATCTTTATCAATTAAGTGTCCTAGTTCTTCTACTACAGGCTTAATTACAAACTCTCTCATGTCAGCCTCAATAAATTTTTGCAGATCTAAATTATCTGTTTTCCCTTTTATATTAGCGGCATGTTGGGTTGAGATTACAAGAGTATCAATTCTTTTTGGTAGACCATTGTCATCGTATTCAATAGTGACTTGGGTCTTACCATCTGGTCTAAGATAGGGAAGAATACCTTGTTTTCTGACCTCGGATAATTTAAGAGCTAGCCTTTGTGCAAGACTAATCGGAAGTGGCATTAATTCTGGGGTCTCATCACAAGCATATCCAAACATTAAACCTTGATCTCCTGCACCAAGCTTATCTGCTTCTTCACTTGAAGCTTCATCTCTGTGTTCTTTAGCTTTTGAAACACCTTGGCTTATATCGGGTGATTGTCCTTTAACACATACTAATACTCCACAGGTATTTGAATCAAAACCCCCGGAGTCAGGTCCGACATAACCAATTTCTTCAATTGTTTTCCTTGCAATAGATTCATAGTCAAGTCTTGCATTGGAAGTAATCTCCCCACCAATTATTACAAGCCCTGTTGTAGCATAGGTTTCACAAGCTACTCTACTGGTAGGATCTACTGTTAGAGCGGCATCCAATACAGCGTCAGAAACCTGATCACATAATTTATCTGGATGTCCCTCTGTAACTGATTCTGATGTAAACAATCTTTTTGCCATTTTTTTCTTTCCTTTCATTTCTATACATAGTTACACCATGTATATTTTTGGCTTAGCGATAGTTCTTGTTTGTTTGTAAAAACTTGATCCAACCAAACTAAGATAACATTTACCGCTCATCTATCTGGAATTAGCACCAATTGAAACCACAATCCTGTGGTTACGGTTGCTGTAGCTTCATAGGGCCAGTCCCTCTGCTACTCTGGATAAGCCTGTTGGTTAACAGGATCCTTTTCAATATAATACATGAAATGTTTGTATTTGGAAATAGTCCGACAATTACCCTAATAGTTTATGACAAAGCCTAATTTTATTAAGGATCTTAGCTATATAATGAAAAGGATTTGTGTAGCTTTGCTACCAAATCCGGTCATATGAAAAGAGCCGACAGAGGGAAGCCACCAACTTGTTTTGTGGCATATAAAGTGAAGGATTCATCCGATTTATTCGGGGAATCCGATCGGGTGAAAGGGATCGATCGACGGAAGCCACCAACTTGTTTGGTGGCATATAAAAATGTGGCGTTCTAATTTTAATAATAAACTTGGAATAAAGCTTATAAGCTTAAAGAAAGGCCATTGCAGGATTAAGCTTGACATTAAGCCTGAACATTTAAATGAAGGTGGTATTGTCCATGGTGGTGTATTAGCATCTTTATGTGATATTTCTCTAGCAGGTGCTGTTAGTACAGTTATGAGAAGTGATAAATGGTGTGTTACAGCACAGTTGAATATTGAATATTTATTGCCAGCGTTTCCACAAGAGCCTATATTTGGTTATGGAAAAATATCTAAGATAGGAAATACATTAGCCTTTGTAGAAGGTGGTGTTGAAACAAAAAGTAAAAAGCAAATTACAAAAGCTACTGGTATATGGGTTATAAAATCACTTCCGCGGGTAGAAGCCCAAAAAAAGAAAAGCAAGCGATCTAAAAACTAACCTGATACAGGAACAGAAGGAGCATTAGATCTTGTGCTAATCCAGCCTTCCAACTTTTCTTTACTTGGAATTAAAATTTGCTTTAATTCAGTATGAATAATTAATCCCGATTCTCTAAGCTCACTAAATGCACGGTTTACTGTTTCACGTGGCGAGTCTGAAATTTTACCAATTTCTGTTTGCGTAAGTTTTGGAAGTAGCAAACCCTCTTTTGTCATTTTCCCATGTTCATTTGCAATAATAATTAGTGTTCTTGCTACTCTGGCACTTGCTGGCAATGAAACACTGCTTAATCGGTGATTAATCACCCTCAATTTTCTACAAAACTCTCTACTTAGTGCCAGATGAACAGAAGGATGGTTTTGCAAAAGCTGTAAAAAGTCTTTTTGATGAAAAACCAAAACTTCAACCTCATCATTTCCTGCCACAACATCAGCTGAACGTGGCTCAGAATCAATTGCTGACATTTCACCAAAAAAATCTCCGGGTTCTAAATAAGCAAGGACTTTTTCTCTTAGTGTCGGATCAATTGCTTTTACGATGACATTCCCTTCGCTAATTATATAAAAAGAATGTTCTTCATCATCAGTCATTATTATTGAGGACTGAGGAGCGTATTTTTTCTTGATACACAATACTGCAATATCTTCAAGTTCTGCAGGGCCAAGTTCTTGAAATAAGGATACCTGTGCTATCTGTCCTATAATAGATGATGATGTTGTCATTTAACTTTTACTTCTTCCTTCTTCTTTTTTTTCTCAAAAGCAGGCTTTAACCATGACTCAGCCTGAATAGCAAGTTTTACCATTTCATTGCAGACTACTTGTGTTTCTCCTTGTGGTCGGCCAGTATCACCCTGAACACGAACATTGTTTAGATGTATTAATGCTGCAAGAGATATACTACAGACCATTCTAGTTGAAATAGCAGAAGGTAACACATATCTTGCAAGCTCTGCTGATTCTCTTTTACCCAATCCACTTAATCTATACTCTTTGTAAAGTGACATATATTGAGAATATGCATTTTCCATAAGAGTTTTGAAAGTATTATCATCTACATTTTCTGGTTGAATGTATCTGAAACCTGTTTCATAAGGCACATATCTTTGTGATTCTTGGTCAATTGTTACTCCGACTTGATGTCTAACAATTTGATGGCTTACAACTCGTGAACAGACTATTACATAGCTAAAATTTGGATGGCTATATGTTGTTCTATGTCCTCTTTCAATTAATCCCATAACTAAACCAGTTCTTTTTTCATCTGGAGTTTCATTCCACTCTTGTTCAAGCTCAACCATGCTTTTAGTGGAATAACATACTCTGGCTGCTCTCCAGATTAAATACTTCATATTGTCTGTGCGCTGGATCAGTTCTACGGAGGGAAGAATTGGCTCAATAATTCTATTTGAGATGTTTTGGTTTATTTCTTTTTCTACTTCTTCTCTAGATTTTTTTATTGCCATATTTTTAAATCCTTAAATTATATTTTAATGTAAATATCGATTTCTTATGTTAAGAGTAAAAAAATTGAAATACTGTTAATTCAATACAAGAATAAAAGAAGAATATATGATTAACTAAAAACATATGGCAGAGTTATTAAAAGATAAAGTTGCAGTAATTACAGGTGCTGGCAGAGGAATTGGCCAGGCAACCGCTTTTTTATTTGCACAAGAAGGAGCAAA
>JAHFBD010000039.1 GCA_023250175.1 Candidatus Melainabacteria bacterium | reverse complement strand
TTTCACCCCACGGTTTTAACCGACAAAATACAAGTCCGTTGCTTGGGTTAGCTGGACCACCTACTGAAAGTCCAATAGCAGAGAAATAGCCATCTACTTCTTTTATCATTGAAAATTCTTTTTCTACCTTTAGCTGAGTATGGTTTGTATATGCACTTGTTGAACCTTGAGGAGCTTTTATAAAAGTAACAATCAATCCTCGATCTTCAGTAGGTACAGAGGTTCTTGGCATAAATTTTAAGAACCCAACACTAAAAATAATATTAATTATAAGAAAGCCCAAAATAACTTTTTGATTGTTAATAGACCATGTAAGAGTTTTATCATAGATCTGTTTTAAGTTAACAATTAAGTCTTCTATTTGAGAACCTAAGAGCTTTTTTGAAATCGTTAAATATTTTGAACAAAGAGTTGGAATTAATGTTAGTGCAACAAATCCAGAGATGGCAAGAGAGATTGCAACAGTAATCGCAAATTCTTTAAACTGCCTTCCAATTGCTCCTGAAAGCAAAGACAATGGAACAAATACAGATATTAGGGAAATAGTCGTGGCAATTACAGCAAAAGAGATTTCATTACTACCAGAAATTGCTGATTGCAACTTATTTTCACCTTCTTCTTGTTTTCGATAAATGTTTTCAATAACAATAATTGCATCATCTATAACAAGTCCAATTGCAAGGACTAATCCAAGCAAAGTTAAAACATTTATTGAATATCCAAACATTTGCATTGCAAAAAAAGTGCCGACTATCGATATCGGGATTGAAGCTGACACAATTAATGTAGCTAACAATGATTTAAGAAAAAACATTGTAACTATTACAACCAAAATAAAAGCAATAATTAATGAAATTTTGATTTCTGTTAAAGATGCTTCTATAAATCTTGAATTATCTACAGAAATTTTTAACGAAATATCTTTTGGTAAGACAAGCTTAATTTTAGGTAATGTTTTTTTAATCTCTTCTGCAACTTTAAGTTCATTTGCTTTAGATTGTTTTATAATTCCAACACCAACGACCTGTTTGCCGTTATATCGGACTATTGTGTCATAGTTTACTGCTCCTAATTCAACAGATCCGATATCTTGGATTCTTACAGGTATACCATTATTATTTTTTATAATTAACTCTTCATATATTTTAGGATTATCAATTTGTCCATTGGCAAGAACATTAAATTGTCTTGTTTCACCTTTTATTTGTCCTGATGGTAATTGAAGATTATTATTAATGATTGTATCTCTAATATCCTTAGCATCTATATTATGAGCCACCATTTTTTTTGGATCTAACCATATACGCATTGCATATTTTCTCTGCCCACCAATAATTACAGAACCAACTCCAGGCAATATTTGTAGTGGTGTTTTGACAACTCTATCCGCAATATCAGTTAATTCCTCAGGAGAATATTTATTCTTATTACCTTGCAATGTTATCCACATTAGCGCTTGAGAATTTGCTGTTGACTTTGAAACTATTGGTTTATCAGCTGATTGCGGGATTTTTCCCAAAGTAGCTTGAATAGCATTGTTAACATCATTTGCTGCATCATCAATTTCACGTGATGTTTGAAACTCTACATTAATAGTGCTTACACCGTATGAACTGATAGATCGAACAGATCTTATTCCAACAATCCCATTGATAGCTTGCTCAAGAGGTTCTGTTATGCTACTCTCTATAGTTTCAGCGCTAGCACCAACATATGTAGTTGTAACTGATACAACAGGGGTTTCTACATCAGGATACTCTCGAACAGGAAGGTTTATATATCCATAAACACCTAAAATTATAATTAATAGATTAATTACAATTGCTAATACTGGACGTTTGATCGATAATGCAGAAATAATCATAGTTATATTTAATTTGTAGAATTTTTTCTTAAATAAGGATTTAAGATTTTCTGATAATTTGTAATATTTACAATTGAGCCATCTTTTACTTTTTGGTATCCAGAAGTAATTATTAAATCTTCAGGTTTTAATCCATTAACAATTTCAACAATACCATCGTTCCAGATTCCTATTTTTACCTCTTTTTTAAATACTTTATGTTTTTTATTAGAAACCTTAAACACAAATTTTTTATCATTCTCTTGAATAAGAGCTTCTTCCGGAAGTAGCAGTCTATTCTGCTTACTCATTGTAATTATGTTTATATCAGCAAAATTGCCTGGACGTAGTTCTTTATTTGAATTGAAAACAATAGCTTGAATTCTTACGGACCTTGTATCTGGATCTACATAAGGATCTAAGACTGCAATCTTTGCTTTATAAGCTTTCTTACTAGCACTAATTATAAAATTAATTTCTTGCCCGACATTGACATCATGTAAATATTTTTCTGGAACTGAAAATATTAAATGTAAAGGATTTATCTTTGTTAGTCTAACTATTGTGTCACCACTTGATATATATGAACCTAAGCTTATTTTTTTTAAACTAAATATTCCACTGAATGGTGTTTGTATTTTTGTCCTGTGTAAAACTGACTTTGTTCTTTCCACTTCACCAAGCGTCGTATTTAAAGTTTCTAAAGCATTATCAAATACCTGCTGCGATACAGCACCTTGCTCTTTCAATGATTCTATTCTTTTAAAATTAGTTTTGGCATTATTGTATTTAGCTTCATTTATCTTTAAATCTGCTTGAATCGTATCATCCTCAACTTGGGCTAAAACATATCCTTTATTTACTTCAGTTCCTTCTGGTATGTTTAAATATGTGATTTTTCCATTTACATCTGATGTTATTTCTATACTTTCCGGACTTTGAAGCTCACCTGTAGTATTAATAGTTTCATTTAGACTAAGTGGTTTTATTTTAATAACTTCAACATTTATTGGAGCATTCCCATTTTGTGTAAAATTCTGTGTAAAAGGATTATTTTTTTGAGCACAGGCAGTTACATAATAGCTTAATAAAAGAATTCCGAGAATACAATTAAACTTCTTAATTCTTCTGTCTTGCATTTGTCTTTTATAATCTCCTAAAACGTTGGATCCTTAAGTGGTATTTTAAGCCATATTCTCAAGAATTCACGTAATTGTCCCAATACTCTTACAAAGCGAAATTCAGACCAATACCTTATTTTTTTATTAATAAGAAATAATCCTACTATAAACATAATTATATAAAAAGGAAGATGCATCAATAATCTAACTAAAAATCTAGGAATATCTAAAACAGCATATTTTCGTCCACCTTTTCGAATCGTTGAAATTCCATTTCTATAATGCCAGCTTTTTATAAACTCTTTACTTGTACGATAAACAGATACTGGATGAAATACAATTGCCTTTGGATAATAAAAAATCTGCTCATGATTTCTTAGCAACCTAGAACAAAATTCTGTATCTTCACACGGTATACCACCATAACCAACCCTTCCTAAATCCTCTCTAAATCCACCATATTTTTTAAATAACTCTTTATAAAACCACATATTTGCACCAATTGGATTTGTTTCATCTTTTGTTATCGGGTAAAGCCTTGAATCATCTCCATTATCATGGGCAGGAAAGATTTTTTGATTTAGTGCAAAAAAACCAGTTAAGCTTACATATGAAGGTTTATCTTTTTCCCATAAAGGAATTACCTTTCCTCCAAAAGCCTTATATTTATATTTGTCTAAAGAAGTAAATATCTCCCTTAACCAACTCTCATGTAATACTATGTCATCATCAATAAAAACAATAACATTACCACGAGCTAATTCCAAACCTTTATTTCTTGCTATAGCTAATCCTTGTCTTGATTCAAAATGATAAATTAGAAATTTGTTGTTTTTTTGATAATTTAATACAATTTCCTTTGTCTCATCATTGGAGTTATTATCAATTAACAATATTTCAATATCATCTCTATTGACACTTTTAACCTGATTAATAAGCTTAGAAAGTAAAGGATTTAAGAGTTTTGCTCTATTATATGTACAGAGTAAAATAGTTAAATAGCTTTGGTGTTCCATATGAATAGTATTAGTTTAGCGGAAAATCCAGAAAAAAATGAAAACCATAATGGCATAAGTAAATGGCCTCATGGCTTAGATCAGTTTACACCATTAATGCGCCAATATCTTGAAATTAAATATAAATATGACTTAGACATTTTATTATTTTTTAGAGTTGGTGATTTTTACGAAACTTTTTTTGAGGATGCAAAAACTACTGCAAAAGAACTTGAATTAACATTAACAAGCAGATCTGAAACAAACTATGATGGTGGTCAAAATGACAAAAAAAGTAAAATCCCAATGGCAGGAGTTCCCGCAAAAGCAATATCAAATTATGTCTCAAAACTCTTAGATAAAGGCTTTAAAGTAGCAATCTGTGAACAAATGGAAGACCCTGCTCTGGTAAAAGGAATCGTAAAAAGACAAGTCACAAAACTCCTTACACCAGGTACAGTCCTTGAAACAGAATGGCTACCACAAACAAAAAATAATTACCTTGCTTGCATTTATAAAGATAAAAAAGAACAAAAATACGGATTTGCTTATGCCGATGTATCAAGTGGTGATTTTTATTTTACTGAATTAAACTATGAACAACTAATCTCTGAAATCAACAGAGTTAATCCTTCTGAAATAGTTATTCCTATTGTTTTTGAGAAAAACAACAATCAAATTATTAAAGAGAAAACTTATGACATTGATTTATTTATTAAAGATAGTTGGTTTTGTAGTGGCTTAGAAAACGAGTATTTTAATTTTGATTTTGCCGATAAAAGACTGAAGAAGGAATTAAAGCTACACTCAATCAACAGCCTAGGTGATGACTTAAAACTAGGATTAATAGCTAGTGGTTCAATTTTAGCTTACATAGATAAAACTCAACCAGTAGAAAAACCTTCTTTTGAACGAATTATACCTTATTATATTTCGTCTTTTCTAAATCTTGATAAAACAACAAGAAAGAATTTAGAACTTACAGAAACATTAAAAGACAAATCACCTAATGGTTCTTTGTTCTGGTCTATAGATTTTACGAAAACTCAAATGGGCAAAAGAAGACTTAGAGCTTGGATTGAACAACCACTTTTAGATCTAGCTCTAATCAAGGCTCGGCAAGACTGCATAGAAGAACTAATTAACAATAAAAACATTTTCAACAATTTAGGAAATTATTTGGAAAAGATTTTTGATCTTGAACGCATAAGCTCTCGTTTAAGTGCTCAGGCAGTTAATGCAAAAGAACTAGTTGCATTAAAAGAATCATTGTCAGAAATACCTTCTATAGCTAGTTTACTTAATAATTTCAAATCTGATTTTTTTCAAAAAATTATTAATTTCCCTAAAGATATTTTAATAGTAATTGATCTTATAGAAACCGCTATTCTTCCCAATCCTTCAATGCAATTAAGTGAAGGAAATTTAATTAATTCTGATTTTAATGCTGAAGTTAAACAACTAAGAGAAATTATGGAAAATGGGGATAGTTGGTTAAATACATTTGAAACAATTGAAAGAGAAAGAACTGGTATTAGAAATTTAAAAGTAGGGTTTAATCGAACCTTTGGATATTTTATTGAGATTAGCAAAGGAAATTTATCTTTAGTTCCTTCTGATTATATCTGTAAACAAACAATGGTAAACTCTTCCAGATTTATTACAAATGACTTAAAAGAATTTGAAAAGAAAGCACTCCATGCTGATCAAAAATTAAAATCTATTGAATATGAACTTTTTTGTCAAATCAGAGAAAACGTTAAAGAGTATAATTCAACAATTAGAGAAATAGCTTTCAATATTTCTGCATTAGATGCCTTATTTTCATTAGCTTATGCCGCAATTACAAATAACTACACAAGACCAATCCTTGATAATTCATCTGCAATCGATCTCAAAGCTTCAAGACATCCTGTAGTTGAAAAAAAAACAGGGTTTAATCACTTTGTTTCAAATGATTGTATTTTAAATGGTGGAACTACAAGCACCAGCCAACAGTTAATAATTCTTACCGGACCAAACATGGCAGGTAAAAGTACTTACATGAGACAAATAGCATTAAATATCATCTTAGCTCAAATAGGCTCTTTTGTACCTTGTGATTATGCACATATTGGTATTGTTGATCAGATATTTACAAGAGTAGGAGCTTCTGATGATATTTCTCTTGGACAATCTACTTTTATGGTTGAAATGCTTGAAACTAGTACCATCTTAAATAAAATGACTGAAAAAAGCTTGGTCTTATTAGATGAAGTAGGACGAGGAACTAGTACTTATGATGGAGTTGCTATTGCATGGGCTCTTGGAGAATATTTAGTTAATAATAAAAAGCCAAGGACAGTTTTTGCAACACACTTTCATGAATTAAATGCCTTGGCAGATTTTTATAAATCTATATCTAACTATCAGGTTACTGTTAAAGAAGAAGAAGAGCAAGTAATTTTTTTAAGAAAGGTCATTCCTGGTGGTGCTGATAGGAGCTATGGAATAGAGGTTGCCAGAATGGCAGGACTACCTAAAGAACTTTTGGTAAGAGCTAGAACAATTATGAATACAATGTACAGCAAATCAAAAACACCATTAAAGAAAGATACTATAAAATCACAAATAGAATCAGGACAATTACGACTGTTTGACTAATTAGAGAAATTAGTTTCTACCTACCGCTCGTTTCGCACTAATGCTCAACTCGCTCTTCCCTACATGGCGCTTTTTGGTGAATAAATCACACAAAAAGCTTATTTATGTTCTTATACATTAGAGCTAGGCAGTAACAGAATTTATTCTAAAAGCCACAAAGGCTGAAACCTTGAGTAAGAATATTGTTTAAATAGTTTATTTTCAAGAGCAGCTTGAGGGGTTTGTTTACTTATTACACCAGTTAATATATCAAGAATAGAAGTACCTTTCCAAGTTTCATCAACAGGAATATCTTTTTTACCATATTTTTTTTGGAGATATGGAAATCTTTTTTTAACAAGTCTTTGGGTAAAACATAGAGCTTCTTGATAGTCCCCGAGATAATCCACCAATCCAATTTTCTTAGCCTGCCTGCCAGTATAAATCAAGCCTTGTGCAATTTGTGCAATTTTTTCTTTAGAAGTTTTTCTTCCAATTGAGACATCTGTAAGAAATTGATTATAAGAGTCATCTAAAATCGCTTGTAAAATTTTCTTTTCTTCTTCTGTTAAAGGTCTCGTTGGATTGCCAATATCCTTATAAACACCAGATTTTATGGTAATTCCTTTAACTCCTATCTTATTAAGAAGTTCATAGAAATTTAAGTATGATGTAATAACTCCTATACTTCCTGTAAGAGTACCAGAATTTGCAAAGATTTTATCACCGGCAGCAGCAATATAATAACCACCAGATGCAGCAACATCTCCCATAGTTATAACTACAGGTTTTTTCTTTCTTGCTTTTAATACTGCTCTATATATTTCCTGACTAGCCGCAACTGTTCCACCTGGACTATTAATTCTAATTAGAATTCCCTTAACCGAAGGATCTTTAGTTGCTTTAATAACAAGATCTAAGACAGCATTACTTGATGTTTGGTCTTTAAATAATGAAGATCCCTGTGAATCACTTATAACACCATCTAATTTTATTACCGCTATTCTCTCTCCTTTAAATGGCGTATGAAAACCAGCAGGACTTAGTGAAAAATTGGAATTGGTAGAATTTTTTGCAAAGGTTTGATTTGGACGATTTTTTTCTCTCGGTATAAATACACCAATAATAACTGAAATAATACAAATTATTATTATTACTGCTGCAATATTTTTTCTTCTACCTGTCATCTTCTTTTTATTATTTTATCTAAAATTCAGATTTTAAACATCTTCTTTATCATAAATGGAACTGTTTAATTTTTGTTACTTCATTACAACATGGGTAATTGAGTAAATTGTAGTTTAAATTATTGAAATTTAATGTATAAAAGATACTTATTAATCATATTGTTGTTTTCTTATATATTTTTCATTTCATCCTTTGGAGTAAATCTTCAAGTATATGCTGAAGAATCTGTACAAAATGAAATAAGCAAAGAAAAAAGTGTTAACAAAGAGTCAAGCAATGATTTAGAAGAGGAAGAAGCAGAATCAGCAATAACCACAAAAATCTATAGAAGTACAGATCCCACCTTAGATTTTTTAGAAGAACAAACAAAACTACAGTATGTTTTAGAAAGTGACATTCTAACAAAAGATGAATTACTTAACAAAAGCAAAAGAAATAAAAATAAAATTATAAAGCGAAAGAAAAGTATTCACAAAGAAACTGAAGCTGTGGACATTAAAAAAAACGAATATAGTTTTTTATTGCCTTGGATAGTAGTATTCTTACTAATTTCAATATTAGGCTTAATTTTTAAGATGCTAAAGAAAATAAAGATTTAGACTTAAGGATTTTTTGAACTACAAGATAATTATTAAACTTTCTTGCGCAATTGAACAAATTTAAACAACTATTGATTGCTTAAAGCTTACCCTACAGTACTACTCACTATAATTGCTCTTCATACCTATTCAAATAAAAATCATATACATAGACCATAATGTGGAGTACGTTTATATTCCAGAGCACTGTTTAGTCGTTCTGCACAAGAAGGATCTTTAAGATCTTGTACAAACCGTGTTAAATATTCTTCACCTAATCTTCCATCCATCCCATGTACCTGATATTGAGCAATTATATGTTCTACAATAAACTCTAAAAAATCTTTTTTAAGATCTTTTGCACCAGCTTTAAATATTGTTTGCAGATCTTTTGTCACAGCAGGATATAAAGCTTTATCATTTAGATATGAATAATAAGAGCGACATAACTCTGCTTGCCATGATTTAACCCCAACTTCTCTAATTTTTGCAATCTCTTTACTGATTTCAGGTCTATTTGCAACTGACCTTGCAAATAAAATACCCCCATGAACTGTTGCCATTGGAATATTCGTAAGTGTACTACTTGTTGTATATTGTGTGTCTCGCAGTCGATCATTGAGTTTTACTCTAAACATTTAGTTTTCCTCCTTAATAATTTACTTGAATATTTCTTTAAATAAAACATTATGTTATCACATGCAAAAAAAAACATATTAAATCTATTTAAGGTTCAAGTAAAAAGATTACTCATCGTAAAAACAAGTATCAGATTTATCTAGTAAATCTAGTCCCTCAAAAGAGTTAACAGCAGCAAGAACCACAAAACTTGTCTGCAACATATAAACAATATTTACAGCTTAAGAATATCTTTCACTTCATAAGTTATATTTTTCTTTAACTTGTCCAAAAAACTTAGCTGATCTTGCATCTGATGGATTAGGTTTAAATTGCTCTAAAAACTGATGAGCGTATTTTGGATATGGATTTCCTTGAATATCAAGAAGTACAAGCTCATTTGAATCTACCGTTTGGTTTTTTCCTGTTTTTTCTGATTCCAAGGATCTTACTTCAGTTTGATTTGGTTTAGGAATTAATGCTTTTTGTCTTAATCCAGCACCTTTATAAGCCGTATGAGGTTCATCATAAGACAAACCTGTTGAGTGTGAATCCCCAATCAGATTTTCTGACTCAGGTTCTAAGCTATATGAATTATGGAAAACACCAGCATCAATAATACTTATCCAGTAGTCCTTAGAAGGAATACTATGCTTTTTAATGGCTGTAATTAGATCATTATTTACATCAACTCCATTAGGTACTTTAAAGACCAGAATATAATCCCCGGCTTTACCACCAAGCTTTCCTCCACTTGGTTTTACCAAAGTAAATGGTTCACTTTGTCTAAAAGTTATACCTGGTTCCTTTGAACCTTTTGTCAAAACTGATATTGCATTTAAAACATCAGGATGCTTTGAATGTAAAACATCTACTTTTGTAGTTCCTTGACTAGCACCAACAATTGCTTGACTTTCATTAATTTGCATATTAAAAACTCCTTAAACACTTTTATTACATCCAGATATTTAACTATAAATTAGCATCGGGGTAAGAATATCTTTACGCTACTATAACAAGTTCCACCATGAGCTTCTGCTATAGCTATTATTTGTGGATATGTTGATTTTGCTTCTGGTGATTTGGTTTCTGGTGGTATGCTAGGACCTTTTAAAGGTGATGGTAAACCTATGCCACGACTACCAGCGAGGCATACGTGTACACGAAATGCTTTCCCAAAATCACCTGTTGCTTGAGATGTCTTTTTCTTTCGGGCACTGAATTCTAAATAACCAGCATTGCTTGGTTCTAATCCTGCTATTGATATACTCATAATATGTTTTCTCCTTAATTATTGTTCTATTAAACTATGAAAAACATCCTAACATTTACAGAAAAAATTACATTAAATCTATTTAAGGTTCAAATGAAAAAATCTAAAGATTAGTTTTAGTTAAATGACCTTAACTTAGTTAGGACCATAATTTCTAGAATTAATGCTAATTATAAGCTTTGATTTTCAAACTCGGAGACGGTGAGATTCGAACTCACGTGGCAGGTTACCCCACCTAGCTGATTTCGAGTCAGCCCCGTTATGACCACTTCGGTACGTCTCCTTATATATGCCGCAAAACAAGTTTGCGGCTTCCATCTGTCAACCCTTTTCACCCGTTCGGATTTACCAAATAAATCAGATAAATCCTTCCTTTCATCTATCGCAGACAAGCTTGAGCTTCCATCTATTGATTCCTTTCCCTCGATCGGATTTGCCGAATAAATCGGACAAATCCTTTCATTTATCATGCCGCAAAACAAGCTTGCGGCTTCCATATGTCAACCCCTTTCATCTAAAAGCATTTGCCAAATAAATTGGACAAATGCTTTTATAAACATGCCACAGACAAGCTGCGACTCCCATCTACTACGTCCTTTTACTCGATCAGATTTACTGAATAAATCAGATAAATCTTTTTTTTATTATTGTTTATATAAACAGTGTTACCTATAACCAGTTGGCACATCTACTTATTGTAAACTATAACTATGAACTCATTAAAGGAAGTCATTAAAAGTATCAAATTATTAATCCTTGATATAGACGGGGTATTAACTGATGGTTCTTTATATTATTCAAAAGATGGAGAACACATAAAACGTTTTAATGTTCGTGATGGTCAGGGCATTAAACTAGCACAAGCCTATAACATTGAAATTGCAATTATTAGTGCTCGTGAAAGTAATATAGTACAAAACAGATTTGGCGAATTAGGAGTCAAACATATTTATCAACATTGCTATGATAAAGCAAAAAAAATCAAAGACTTATCAAATGAGTTAAACATTCAGCTAAGCGAAATTGCTTATATTGGTGACGATATTTTAGATGTTCCACCACTTGAAATTGTGGGTTTACCAATCTGCCCTAAAGACGCGCATCCATCAGCAATATCTAAAGCTAAACTAACTACTGAAACAAAGGGTGGCTACGGTTGTGTTAGAGAAATTATTGATTTAATTTTAAAAGAACAAGGCAAGATCCAAATTTAGTCTCTTGTATAAACTCGTGGTAATCTCAGTTTCAACCTGCATACTAACTCATAAGTAATTGTATTTAAAATCTTAGCCCATAAATCTATAGTATTTTTTTTATCAATTAATGAAATTACATCATTAACTCTTGGATTAGGAATCTCGGAAATATCAAACATCATTTGATCCATTGTTATTATTCCAACTTGCTTCGTTTGATGATTATTGTAGCTCGCTGCAATTTTATTAGAAAGCTTTCTATCAACACCATCGGCATATCCAATAGGCACAGTAGCTATTACACTATTTTTATCAGCCATCCAAGTTCTATCATAACTAACAGACTCTCCAGCCTCTATTTTATGAATCTCTGTAATTCTCCCTTTTACTGAGAGCAATGGTTCTAAGAAATTAAACTCTTGCCCATAAATAGCAACTCCTAACCTTACCAAATCATATCTAAAGTCTGAATGGTTTATTGCAGCATAGCTATTTGCAATATGTTTTGAAATATTTAAATCTTTAAAATTTTCCAAAGATTTATCAAATCTTTCTTTTTGAATTATTGAAAACTTATAGTTTCTAGCATCTGCCAAATGAGTGAAAATCCCTTCAAGATTAAAACATCTTGATTGTAAAATTTCTTGCAATATTTTTTCTGCATTTTTATAATCAACACCAAGCCTATTCATTCCAGTATCAATTTTCAACTGTACAGAAATTTTTGAGTTTAATTGTTTACTTAGAGCTTCAAGCTGACTTATTTGTTCTTCTGAGTAAATAGTAATTGTCAGGTTGTTTTTATAACATATTTCATAAGCCCAAAATGGAGTAGCTCCTAAAATTACTATTGGGACCTTAACTCCACTATTACGTAAAACAATACCTTCATCTACCGTAGCAACACCAAAAGACTTAACTCCAAGACTCTGTAAGATAGGACCCAGTGTTGATGCTCCATGACCATATGCATCAGCTTTTACAACAGCCATAATATTTGTTTTTACAATGTCATTCAGCTTTTTATAATTTCTTTCTAAAGCAGATAGATTTATTTCTATCCAGGAATCACGCTGAGTCGATGTTTGGAATTGGGTTCTATGTGTAACAGTCATAACAAATAATATATTATCAAGTTCTATCGCTAATCCTACAAAACGATTATAATTAATTTGTTAATTATAGCTTTAACAATTATATGAAAAGTAAAAATGAGGAAAGATGAAAAAACTAGCGTTAATTAGTGTACATGATAAAGAAGGTATTGTAGAGTTTACTTCTGAATTAGTACAAAAACATAACTATGAAATACTCTCAACAGGTGGAACAGCTAACTTATTAAGAAAAAACAATATTTCTGTTACTGAAGTTAGTGAATTAACACAATTTCCTGAAATGCTTGATGGCAGAGTAAAAACTTTACACCCAGTTATACATGGTGGTTTACTTGCAAGACGAGATAAACCTGAACATATGCAAACAATAGAAAAACATAATATTAGGCCAATTGATTTAGTCATTATTAACCTTTATCCCTTTGAGGAAGTTTCTAAAAAAAACGGAGTTTCTGTTGATGAAATAATTGAAAATATTGATATTGGTGGACCATCTATGATTAGAAGTGCTGCCAAAAACTATAATGCAGTAACTATTGTTTGTGATCCAAATGATTACACTTTGATTTTGCAAGAACTAAATACAAACAATAACACAATCTCTCTTTCCTTAAGAGAAAAGCTTGCAATTAAAGCCTTTCAAAAAACAAGCAAATACGATTCAACTATTAACAGTACATTATCAAATCGCTTTAAAGAAGAGCCTGAACAAAAAACAAACGGAAAGCACAATCACTTCCCGGAATCGCTACACCTAAATATGAATTTAAAACAAGTTTTACGATATGGAGAAAATCCTCATCAAAAAGCAGCACTATATTTACCTTCAGATAGCAATGGTGGGCTAGCTAATGCAATTGTCTTACAAGGAAAAGAACTCTCATTTAACAATTACCTAGATCTGGAAGCAGCATGGAATATTGCAAGTGAATTTGACAGGCTAACACCAGCTGCAGTAATTGTAAAACACAATAATCCCTG
>JAHFBD010000222.1 GCA_023250175.1 Candidatus Melainabacteria bacterium | reverse complement strand
AAAGTATAGCCAATCAAATTGAGCATTCCAGTAGGAAAATGAATCCATCAAAAGCTTAATTTTTCTTATTTGTTAAGGCCTTCTAATCTTTTTATATACAGCCTCGTCATTAACGTAAATATCGGAGCAAACCAACCTTTGGAAAGCATATGTCGTCTAGCCTTCCAAACTGTAAGCTTATGATCCTGAGCAAACCACACAGGAATAGGAGCTATAACAGTTGTTCCTAAAAGTTTTTTATCAACCAATTGAATAAAATTTGTAAAAGAAATAATATCTAAAACTTTTCTTATAGGACTTAATCCATTAGCAGCATAAAGCTGCTCTTGATAAAAACTACAGGCTCGAAGCAACATTCCTAAATCACTACTGTAACCATAGGCTCTACAGATAAACGGCTGACTTTCATATACAGTACATTCATTAGACACTAAAGCAGGACAATCAAAAAGAAATTTTTTGGGATAATATTTATATATATTTTGTTCATCTGGATAAAGAAATGGAGGCTCTATCTTATATTCTTCCTTATATCGGTTAACAATTTCTAGCGACTGCTTATAAATATGTGTTTTTACTTTATCGGGTTGTTTGTCTAACCATCTACGCAAATATAAATACTCTGTATAAGAAACATAGGGAAAAGTTTTTGTACAACAATCTGTACACCCTACTTCAAAACAAGTATTTCTATTTAAGCCATATTCTATTGCTATATCTTGCTTTAATGTTTCTGTTTGCTCATATAAGTTTTGCAAAGCATTTATTGCCTGCTCTTCATTGTTTGGTATGTTTTTTGGCGGGCTTAAACTCATCATTTTTAAACTAACACTTTCATTAATATCCTGAGTTAAGCATTCCCTATATTTTATTAATTCTTTGTCAGCCTTCAGAACGTCACCTTCTAACCTAGAAATCCAAGCATAAATCCTATGCTTTTCAAAATGTGAAGAAGGCTCTAAGACTTGCTTTGCTTCATCAAGCTTTTTCTCTTTAATAAACATCTCAGCCAAATAAAGAGCTAAGTTAGGCAAAATCAAATCATACTTTAATTTACTAAATTGAGTAATTAATAAATTAACCATGTTATTATTTTGACTCTTTATCAACCTTCGCAACATTTTAGCTATTTCTAAAGAAACAGCTTTATGATTTGGTATTTCTATCTGCTTCAGCTCAACATTATCAACAGCACACCCAATAAAAAAGCAAACAAAAAAAACAAGATTTGAGCTATGAACTGCTTGGCTAATAATCTGTTGAAAAGATTTATCTTGTGGTATAAAAACTTTAAATTTTCGAACAAACTCTTCTAAATTATTACCAATCAAAGAATTCAATGCTATATAACAATCCAAGGTAATATCTAAATGCTTTACTTTAATAGCTTCATCAAAATACTTTTTTGCAGTCATTGGCTCTACTAGTTCAAAATATGCTCTGGCTAAATAAAAATCTCTAATTCCTGGATTTAAATTTCCATCACTCTTTATATTATTTATAAAGCCTTTTATCAATCGACAATTTTCAGTACTACATAAAGCCTCAAATACAAGCTCATAATTATTAGTGTCTTCTGGAAACAATTTCAATAATCTAATAGAATATTTAAGTAAATTATCTTCATCAAGCACATTACACAAAGCTAATAAGACCCTCGACTTATCAATAATCTTCCCACTCCAAAAACTATCAATAGAACTATCATCTTCTTTTTTTATTATTTCACTCAACACGATTCTAAATAAGCTATTAACCCTACCTTCATAGCTATTATATTTATCAACTGATAACCATTTTGCTACTTCTAGTGCACTCTTTGCAACCAACCAGGCTTTATGTTCCATTGCTACCTCTGCATAGAGACAATATGACAAAGGCTCACTTATAAAACACTTACTTAAAGCACTAGATAAATCAATTGCATAAACAGGATCATTCTTTTTAATAAGCTTAATTAACTCTATTGTAGATTTCGGATAGAAATAGACTTGGCTTGTTTCTTTTACAACATCCTTTAAATAAATTATTTTTTCATTTATATTTCTTATCTCATTAGCCCTACGTAAAACATCTACATCTAAAGGTTTAATATCATCCTTTACAGAGATTCCAGAATCAGATGTAACAAATAAGATTTCAAGTGATTTTTTCATTGTAGATTTATTACTAAATTATAATTCAAAATTAAAAAAAACGGGCATATCTGTTTGATATACCCGTTTTTTTATCAAGTTAACTTATACAACTAAACTCTATCTAGGGAATGCTAGATCCTTAAATGCACCTAGTACTCCAACGATACCTTCTATTGCTTTTTGCCAAAAATCTAAAAATGATTTATATAAACCATGTACCGTTTTTGCCTGTACAAGTTTCTGGTTAATTATAGCCTTACTTGCTGCTGGTCTTCCTGAAGGAAGTGGGCCTGGTGCACTACTTGCAACATGCTCTAAATCCTGCTCCAAACTTGCAATCTCAGTTTCTTTATCAGTCATCTTAGTCATATACTCAGATACTTTACCTTGTGCTAATGCAATGTCCATATATTTATCTCCCTTTTACTAAGTTAATCAATGCTTTCACTTAATATAAAGAGTATTCATAATAATTTTTGATAGACATCTTATAATTTTTTAAAACCTTAATGTTTGATTTATGAAAGAATTAAGATCCTTAGAATGAGTTAGCATAGACAACATCATTTAAGATATCTTTTTTTTCTAGTGTATTGCTTTTACTTTTACCTTTCAAATCTTTACTACCACTAACTTTATCTTCTTGCTTCTTTTCTCTCTGTAATCCTTTTTTTTCTTCTGACTTTATATTCTTCTTTTCTTTATTTAATGCTACTTCATCTTTTTTTCCACCACTATCCTCGTCCTCTTTATCCGAGTCTTCACGTGCCTTAGCCTGTAACTCATTTTCATTATTAGTATCATTTTCTAGTTCCTTTAAAAGCATCTGAGTTTTTGCAATTGTAGCCTGTGCATCCTCCATAGTTGCTTTAGATACTTCGTTGTCACCTTCATGAGAGAATTGACTTGCAACACCAAAGCTTTCTTTAGAAGCACTATCTCGTCCGTTAATTAAATTTTGATATCTTGCTATTTTCTTTTTTACCCGAGGTCTTTCAAGGATTCTTTTTGCTTTTGCTTTTTCAAGCTCAAGTTGTGCTTTTAATTGGTTTTGACTTTGTTCTAGCTCTACTTTTTTTGATGATTTACCAGTAAGATCTATAACCTTTAATTGTGCTTTAACTTCTTCTAATTCATTTTCGAGAGATTTAATTTTATCAATCTTCAAAATACTATTCAAATAACATTCAAGCTCCTGAGCTCCTTCAGCCTTCCTATAACTTAAAAACTCATTGCGTGTTGATAACTCATAATGTAGCCAATTTCTACCTATTTCTTCATGCGTCTCAATATCATAAGGTAAAACATTTATATTCATAACCTAATACTCTATCTTACACCATTTGGATTTCTGGCAAAAGTCTTAATTATAGAAGATAAAGGCCATGGAGCTGTTTCTGGATATTTAAATACGTGTACACCATAAGCAAGATATTTAAAGATCTTTAATCCTGCTGTAGCTACAGCACCACCAATTGCTAATGTCATACCAACAGAAGCAAGAGGAGTAAACATCAATAATCCACCTGCCCCCATAGCAAGTCCACTAGCTGCAAGAGCACCATGCATCCAGGGTTCACGACATGTATCAACCACCCTTGGAATACCATTCTTTAAATCATTAAATTTCCCATATGATTCCATTGCGAGAGAAAAACCTGCAATAGCTGCACCTACACCACCTAGAGCATATAAACCAAGTAAAGCTAGTCCCTTACCTTTTACATTGTTTGTAATAATATCAAAA
>JAHFBD010000038.1 GCA_023250175.1 Candidatus Melainabacteria bacterium | reverse complement strand
GATAAAAAGGTTACAGGTAGAATACTATTGTCTTCGCTACAAGTCTATAACAGTGAATTAACAGCAGCTGAGATTAAAAAAGAATATATAAATGGAATAGGTTATTTCCATCCAAATAAACCTACCTTAATACTTGATTGTCAGAATGTTACAAATGTTAGTCCTGCTGAACCAGCCAATAAAAAATTAACAACATCTGCATGGTCTGATTTAAATGGTTATTCTGGTAATAATGGAGAGTTATTTTCATTCTCTTTACCAGCAAAACCTGAAAGTGGTTGGGATGGGGATAATTCTCAAGCAAAACCATCAGTGCTTAAATTTGATGGAATTAATGATTATGTTAAATTAGGAAATACTGCATTTGAACATTTTCCTAAAACCACTTCTATTGATACACCTTTCTATAATACAGTTTCAATATGGTTTAAAACCAGACAGTATGGGGTATTACTATCAGAACAAAGTAATGATAGGGAACCTCCAGATGTTCCTAAAAATTATGCTCCTTTAATTTATCTAGATAAAAATGGCAAGATAAAATGTGGTTTTGATTCTTCATTTAGTAACAATGCTTCTGCCTCAGCTCTATTTACAGCAATTGGTGGTTTGTTTGCTGGTGGTCTTGCTCCTGGTGGTGCTATCCCTGGTGCTTTTGCCCCTGGTGCTTTTGGTGGTGGTTTCCCTGGTGGTCCTGGTGGTGGTATGCCAGGGTTACTTAGTAGTTTGCTAACCTCTAAAAAAGCATACAATGACAATGTTTGGCATAATGTAGCAGTGGTTTATAAAGATGGATTGGAGTCTTTATATGTAGATGGTGAATTATTAGATGAAGCACAAACCCAGTTTAAAGGTATTGCAGAAAAATACAATTTTTATCTAGGAACAGGATATTCAAATGGATATACTGACTCAAACAATAAGTGGTTTTATTTTAAGGGACATATTGCGAATTTAAAGGTTTATGATTATTCTTTAACTGAAAAACAAGTTAAAGTTAATTATAATTTTGAGTCTGTGTATTTCCCAGATGAAGAGGTGACTGAAACTAAAGCTTCATCATCGGGAGATGCAGCACCAGTAGTGGTTTGTGATTTCCCATCAGGTGAGGAATATAACTATAAAGAGCTGGATGATAAAGGTAATCAAACCGGAAAAGTTAGAAATAACTGTAAAGAGTGTCTTGATAAGGTATCAACGCAGTCAAGCTGTTATAAATGTACTTATTGTGAAGGTGAAAATGATTGTGGTATGAAGTCTTGTGCTTCTTGTTGTGTAGCTGCTGATATATCAGAAGAAGAAAGACTAATAGTTTATTTAGATGCAGCTATGCTGGCTCCAGAAGAATACTCAACAACTTCTAATATTGGTGGTGTTTATGATAGTGATGTTTATAAAAACTTTGCTCAAAACTTTAATAATACTAATAACTTTGGAATTATGTCATTCAGAAAATTAGCAGGACGTAGAACTGTAAATATAAGAGCTTTAATGGAGGAGCCTACTCCGACAGGATCTCAATATGATTCAGGTTCCAACTATGGTTCAGACTCAAACTCAGGCAATGGTTCAAACTCTAATTCTAATTCAGATTTAAATCCAAACGATTCTTATAATGGCTATAATTCAGACTCAGGTTCAAACTCTGGTTCCGCTTATGAAACCCCACAACCTGAGCAGGTTACTATTGGTGATCCTTCAAATAATCAATCATCCTTTATTAAGGACGAAGGAACACCACATCCTGGAGCTTCTGAGAAAACTACTGATTGGTATAACCTTGGGCATTATGATGACTTTGTAAGTACTGACTCATATGAAAATGGGCAAGTATTTATGCTTATTAATTTTGATTTTAATTCTAATAGTAATTGGGTTGGAGGAGGTATAGCATCAAATCCTTATGCTTTGCAGTTTGATGGTGTGGATGATTATATAGAACTTCTTCCTCTTTCAACAAAAGGAGTAAAAGATACTAATGCATTTACAGTGGAAGCTGTTGTAAATCTAGGTAGTAGTAGAATAGGGAAAGATACGATTTATTATAGAGGACTTTCAACAGGTGGTATGACATCGACACATTCTCTAGGTGTAGATGGTAAATCAAATATTCTTGTTAATGATAAAAATACTAGCTATCAAATACAACCCAATGTCTGGTATCACATTACTTATACTAAAGATGAATTCAATACAGCAGCCGTATATGTAAATGGTAGTGAAGTCTGGAATGGGAAAGCTGACAGTGTAGGAGCTTCAACTACGCAAGGATATGGGTATATAGGTGGAAGAGTTCTAACTAATCCATTCTTTACAACATTAATAGATAACTTTAGAGGTAAGCTTGCATTATTTAAACTTTATAAAGTAGCACTAAAAAGTAATGAGGTAGAAAAGAACTATGCGGATTTAGAGTCTGCAATATTAGAAGCTAATCAAAATGTTTCTACTGATCCCCAGTCAAAGTCAGCCATTGAATCGACTCAAGCATGTGGAGTTAACCTTTCAAACAGTGCCTTAAATAGTAATAATCCATATTCAGCAGATGTATTGTGTTCTGGTGCTCATTTTGCTGATGCTTTTGCTACTGCCAATATTAATATGGGTACTATTGATTATGGAACACCAGCTTGTAAATCTGGTACTCCCGTATGCTTACATCATTTTCTTGATGGTACCGATCTGAAACCATCTTGTGATCAAGGATCATTTATGGATAATGGTTCTTTGCCTACTGGTCTTGAATTTAGTGCTTATACAGGGCTGCCATCATGCTGTGGAACTATTGTTGAAAAAAATACTGATACTATGCAGGGGGCTCCTCCAATAAAAGTAAGAAAAGGTTGTGTTAATAATGCTCTATTTTGTCAGGCACCACCACCAGAGATTACAGTTTCTGCTACGGTAAAACTCTTAAATGAATCGGATACATTGCTTGGGCAAGGTGCTGTGATTGTAACAGACAAATCAAAAGAAGAAAATTATAATAAAGCATTTGATGTCGGTGTAGCAAATCCATTAGCGGGACTTTCTATTCAAGCAATTGGGGCACCAATTGGGTCACCATTTTCAAATCAACTCTCAGCTTCTAGTAGTGGTAGCGTTATTATTAGGGATTATGGGGTTTATTTTAATCTGCTTACTTTAAATGAAAAAGCTACGTTTATAGCAGAACAAAATCCTGCTTTTAAGGGAGCTCAAGGAACTACAAAATTAGCTGATGGGAAATACCATACTATTGTTGGTGTGAGACAAGGAAACAGTTATAAAGTTTATGTAGATGGTAAGCTTGAAGGCACAGATAATTATAAGGACTCAATTGGTAATTTTAAATCTAAGGTAGATGATGAGGGAGAAACAGTTAACTATCCAACAACTGTTAGTGATTTTAATTATTTATCAATAGGAAATAAACCAAAATGGGATAATCATAAAGCTAGTATCTCTATAAACCAGGTTAAATTCTACAACAAAGCCTTAAGTGAAGAAGAAATAGTCCAGGAAACACTTTCACCAACAGAAGTACCTGAAAATCTTATACCAAATGTTTCTGCATTCTGGAAGTTCTTTGAAGCAAAAGATAAGAAAGGGGTAACTGGTGAAAAATACTACAATGAAGTTATAAATCAATGGACCGATACGAATTTAAAAGTTTATAATTTAAACAGTGATTCTGATTGTGATTTGTTGCCAAGGGTTCGTTCTACAGACTTAGTCCTGAGTTTAAGTGCAAATAATATTGATGGTGCTGATAAAACAGCAATAGCTGCAAGTGAGGATATGTTAACTACCTGGACGGATTTATCATCGAGTCAGTCTTTAAATACTTGTACATTAAATAACTTTATATGGGATGAATCTAGTAATTGGGTAGGAAATGGTACTCCGGATGAACCGTTTGCACTTAGTTTTAATGGAGTAGATAATTACCTTGAAAAAGCTAATCCTGATAAGCTATATGGTCATATAGGCAGTATAGAATTTTGGGTTAGGGTAGATGACTTCATGTCTCACAATCAGCCATTAACATATATATTGTCACTATTAGAAGATGGTACTGATAATCATTTTGGAATATTTACTGGCTACCCAAACAAAAACAGATTTGGATTTAAATTACAAAAGAGAAATGACAAGGGAGAAAATCAAGTTTATACTTTGGCTTCTACAAAATCAGAGTTTGAAACAGGTAAGTGGTATCACATTGTTTATGTAGTGGACAGAAATACTACCAGAAAGAATACTACTACTGGTCAAGCAGAAGGAGCTCCTGACCAAAAACTTTATGTTAATGGGCAGGTTGCAGAATTTAGCGGTCCAGATAGTAAGTTTGGTTTTGATGAATTTTCAAGTGGTACTGCTACAGCGGGTGGTACTAATACGGCAGATACATCTCCTACTGTAAATCTAAGCAACCTTGATGATACTTTATTCTTTAATAAGGTTTCAAATGCTAATTTGTTACGTATTGGAAATTTAAAGCTTAGTAAAGCAGATCCAAGAACAGGTAATAAAAACCTTTTCCATTTTGAAGGACAGCTTGCAAAATTAAGAATTTATGGAATACCACTTTCAGCAAAAGAAATTTCAAACCATTACAGTGCAGAATCAGATAAGTTTCCTACTGGTGAAATAGGTGGTTTTGTAAATGGGGTAAGTATAGCCAATGATAAGGTTCCACCTGGAATTAAATTACAACCTACACCACCTAAAGGAATACCTTTTGGTGAGTCATTTAATATTAATGTAATTGATGAAGGATTAAGCTTGCCAGAAGGAAGTAATCCTACTGATCATATTCAAGATCTTAAATGTACCTTGGCAGGTAAAGACCTCGAAGTATCATCTGCAAATGATATTCAAGACTCTAAATCAGGTATAACCTTTAATGCTACAAAAGATCAAAAACTTAAAGCGGAAATAAAGGGGGGTGAGTTAAGAGAATGGAGTGTTGAAGCCTTAGTGAAGAGAGTAAATCCACCAGGGGGTTCTACATATGAAACTATTTTAAGATCAGGTGTAACAGGTGTTTATCTTACCCCTGATCAAAATAACAATGTTACTCTTCGTGCTGGTAAGCTTTTTGATGATGTTCCTAATTGTGCTTCTTCAAATGCTTGTGCTTATGGAAAGACATCACTTGCTTTGGATCAGTGGTATTACATTACAGTTACTTGCAACGGTGCTGAAACCCATATATATATCAATGGGGAAGAAGATGTTGCTAGTGATGAAAAAACATTTAATGCATTTAAGTTTGATTTAGGTCAATTAACTATAGGAGGAGAAGATTCATATTTTATAAAACAATATATAGATGATGATGCAAAGACTGGAATACAAGGTACAGCAGGAACACTTCCCGGAACGGGAGTTACTGATCCAGATGCCGGTAAGCCAGCCGATTATAAAGAATATAAATGGCATAAGAAATATGGAAACATGACATTCCCTGGTTCTATAGCACAGGTAAGATTATACAAACGTGCGCTAACAAAAGATGAAATTAATAAAAATAATAGATATAGAATAGAACCATCTAACCCAAATGGGTTATTTGCATGGTGGATGCCTATACAGTCAGTCGGCTCAATAGTCAATGGGTATAAGTGGCACTCTAAGCAAGGTATTATCACCGATCCAGCATTAGCAGCTAAGTTGTCAGGGTTTTCAGCTGCAGATTGTCAAACCTTTAGATATGATAAGCGAATTAGTCCATATCATACCTATGGCATAGCATCTTCATGTAAATCATGTTTAGTTGGGTTGAAAAATAAAAATGCAGATGCAAATGTCTGTGATAAGTGTAATGAATGCAGTATGCTTTGTGGATATGATACTTGTGATTTTTGTTGTGATAATGTTCCTCTGGAAGATTCAAAATATACCTATAATGGACGTGCCAGTGAATACTTGTACATGATTAAACAGTATACGTATGTAGTTCCAGAGCTTAAGAAAGCTGACAAATTCTTATCACTTAATTGTAATGTAAGTGACAAATCATTTAATGCTAGTGATGAATCCTTAGGAAATTTATTTATAATACAAAAAGCACTTGCAAAAGCTAGTTCATCAGGTTCTACTAAGAGACCTGTTGCTAGTACCTCATCTTCAGGTGGCGGTGTAAGAGTCCCATCTCCTATGGCTGCAGTTGGGCAAAACTGTTGTAATTGTAGGAATGGATTACTTCTCTGTAAAAATGGAGCAACCTTAGCTTGTTCAGATAAGAATGGTATAAGAGGTGTTGTTGGTTGTGAAGATGAAACTAATGAATTATTGTGTTGTCAAGGTCCTTTATGTATTGGTCGGGATAGAGCTGACTTTGAATGTGTTAAATCCTTTGATGATTTAGCTTCTGAAGAGATTAATCAACAAGGTAAAGGCAAAAAAGGCAAAGATAATATAAGCAGTAGTTCATCCGGCATAAGTCTGATTGAAAAATTACCAAAGACTGCAATTTCATCCAGTGGTGGATCAATTGGAAGCATTATATTTACTTCGCCTGCTGTTGAAGAAGTTCCACCAGTAGTTGATCTTCCTTCGACTCAGGAAGTAGGACAAATAGAAGGAGTAGATGAAGCTGCTTATGTTGGAGATGGTTTTATTGATACAAAGATATTTACTGCGGGACAGAAAGGTGAGTCTAAACTCTTCAAGAAAACTGCTTGTTCGGAAACCATAGGAAACTTTGTAGTTAAAGGAAATGATTTCTTTGAAGATAAACCTGTTGATTATAGATATAGTGACAGTAAGATATCTCTTTATAAAGTTAATTTTGTTCCAGATCAAGAGGGAGATACGGCAATTGATCTGAATCTAATTACAGAGGTTGAAAACTATGTTGAGTTGCGAGAAGAATGTACAAAACCTGTTCAGGCAGCTATAGCTGGTAGTTTACTCTTTAATAAGGCTACAAAAGAGCTTATTGTATCGGATAAAAATGGTGTCAACATAGCCCAGGTCTTCAAAGTCAATTTTAGAGATGATCCACAAGATACCACTACTCCTGAACTTACTTTAAACTATAAAGGAAAGCTAAATGTTGCTTCTGTTTATGATGGATATGTGACAGATGTTGTAGTAACTCCAAACTATGGTAAGAGCTATTATTTATTATATGCAAAAGCAAATGAAGCAAACTATAACAACGATATTCTTATTTTCCCAATTGTAGATGATCCAAATATGACATTTGTTACCAGTGGAAATAAGAAAGAGCAATCATTGACTGGAGGAAAAGGGAAACAAGATGGCAATCTTGGAGTAGGTACTATGGGAGGAATTGTAATAAATTCTTCTGGTCAACAAATTAAGATTGCGGGTGGATTTGGTTTAGGAGGTGCTCTACCACAACAAGCAAATCCGTTTGGAGATACACAAAAAGGAGATACCGGCACAGAAGCATCAAATATGACAGAGCAAGCAGCTACTAATAAAGGAGAACAAAAGAAAGAAGAAAAACCAAAAGAAGAAGAAAATAATACGTCTGGAAGCTTCTCTAGCTCAGGTCTAGAACCATCGATGAGTTCAAGTTCCGGGGAAACAGCTCAGCAAAGCTCAAGCAGTGGCGGACCTCCTCAAGAATGTACAAGATCAGATGATTGTGCAAAGAATCTAGGATTATTAGCAATTAACAACTTGTTCTGTATAGAAATAAATAGACATGGTCAATGCATAGATCCTGCTATCATTAGTCCAAATAGTAAGATAAGAAAAGGTAAATGTTTAAAGAATGAACTTGGAATTCAAGGACGAAGTCCTAAAGAAAAGATTTGTATACCATTAAAAACTCAAGGAAGTTCTGACTCCAAGATTCCAAAGGCAGATTCAAAAAACCGTTTCTTTATTCCTGGTGATAAGCAGGAAACGCCACAGATTCAATCTCCAGAATCAAATAACGATAAGAGTCCAGGCGGGCAGACGGATGAACTAAATAAAAAAGCTTATTTTAACCCTGTGCCGCAAGAACGGTTTTTTTTTACAGAGGAAGAAGAGACAAGCCTAAGGGTTATTCCTAAAAAAAATGAGATAGTTTTAGAAATTGATGGGAGTCAGTTTGGTCCTTATATGAGCTTTAGTGTAAGTGAAGCTGTAAATGTTCAATTTAAAAAAGAAAAAAAAGATATTAAACAGTTTGCTCCCTCTAGTGGTGAAAATAAGGGTGTTCCATCTATAGTTAAAGATAGAAAAGATGAAGGCTGTAAAAACTTTGTGGATTGTCAAACCAGTCAGGGTTTCTTTTGTTTAGGTGCCGGAGGTAGTGATGTTTCTATGGGTAAATGCTCCTTTGTGTGTGCTGGCGGCAGAGTGGCTCCCGGATTAGATTTAAATGGTGATTCTCTTCCATGTTCAGTTGGCTTTTTTGGTTGTGATATTAATGACTTATCAGGAAGAGAAATTTGTTGTGCTGCACAAGGAGATTGTCCTAACTATACGGGAGAAGATAAGGGTGGGGAAGAACTTCTTAAGCAAATTGCCTCTTGTACTAGTCTTAAAGATTGTGAAAAAGGTGAGTATTGTATAAATGTAACCTCGGAGTTAAAGGGATGTGTGCATATAAATCCTAAAATTATAAGATTAGGATTTGATTGTTTACCTTCAGAAATTGTTTTAGCTTCAACGCCAGAAGGGCTTTTATGCAGTACTTTAGAAGAAAAATTTGATGATAAGAGTTCAAGTTCTGGCGGTGAACAAGAGTCTACAAGTAGTAGTTCAGGTGGTGAGTCTGGTGTTTCAAGTTCAAGCGGTGACTCTGGTATTTCAAGTTCCGGTGGTAAAGAAAAAGAAAGCTCAAGTAGTTCTGGCGGTGCGACAAGTACAAGTTCTGGTGCTGCCTTATCATCTTCGTCAAGTGGTCAAGCATCTGTCTCTAGCTCTTCTGGTGCTCATGGAAGTAGTTCCGGTGGTTCAAGTAGTGGTGGTAAAAAATCCAGCTCATCAAGTGGTGGACCACCTCCTGACTATATGATTTATATTGCTTTACAAACACCAGAAATCTTTGCTGCAAATTTAAAAGCTCGTCAAATAAAAGAAACAGCTTTAATGGCATTAATAATTCAAAGTAATACAAACATACAGCAGGCAGTTCATGTGGAAGATTTCCATAGCTATTATAGTGGAGAAAGAATTCAATTCAGTGTATCAGTGACGGGTCCGCCTGATGCTAAACCACAGGATTTGAAAGCATATGTACTTTCAATTACAGCAAAAGAAAAATCTGGCTCAATTAGGGATGCTTCAGAAGCAGCGGATCTAAGACCTCTTTCTGTTGATGTTGAGGATATAATTGCTTCTTCAGATATTGTAGGGTTTTCAAGCAATGCACCACCATTAAATATTTCACTGGTAAGAGAAAATGAAAGAGGAAGTATTACTGCAGCAAGTGGTAGTAGCTTTAAACTGAAACTTCCAGACTTTAGGTATTTAGGGGATTCAAGTGGAGGCGTACAGCTTGTAAGACCAGCAAATGCAGTTGTTTTGGCTCAAGAAAATAAATGTAAAGGAGAAAGTCTTTGTGGAGCGGATGCTATAGGACTTGCTAGTTGTGTGGCTTATAGATGCTGGAGATTTTCTAAAGGCAGTGATTGTTGTAAAGGATTATTCCAGGGATTAGAAGATATAGGAGTTTCTTCAAGTAGTAGTGGTGCTCCTGAAATTCCAAAACCATCCTGTAATAAAGATACAAAATATATTGAATGTAAAGGAAAAAATATTATCTATGTTCCATATTGTAAAAATCGAAATACTCCAGGATGTACTGATGATGGCAAACCTGTGTGTAAATCAAAAACACCTTTAACTGCCTCAAGTAGTGGAGCAGCGGATGAGCCGGTTTGTGTAACTCAAAGAGAAAGTGCACAGTTGTATTGTAGTGATGTATCAAGTCTTCAGTCAAATGAAAAATTTGAACCATCTGCTTGTGTAAGCGAGTACTGTAGTTTTATTCCTTCCCTTGAAGAGAAAAGAGGATGCTGTGCAGGTTGTAGTGCTATTTATGATAAGCTTTCTTCCAGCTCTTCAGGAGTGACGACATCATCATCAAGTAGTGGGCAGATAGCTCCAGAGATTGATTTACAGGAAGAAGATGGTATAAAATCATGCATTGATTTTAATGGTGGTTACTGTGGACAGTTTAAGAGTTCAGAAGTTTGTGTTAATGAAAAGTGTTATAAATATGGTGTGGGTTCTGATGAATTGCAGTCTTGTTGTTTAAAATATGATAAAGAAATTAGTAGAATCAATCAATTATTAAAAGAAACAAAATCAGATGAAACCGGAATGGTTTACAATATTGTTTCCTTTGGCGGTGACAATAAAAAAGGTCCTGTAAAAATTCAAAGAACGCAAGAGTTAATAGCACAAAGCTTTGAATTGGAATTACCAAGCGATCTTCAACTGGGTAGCTTAGTAATTAAAGCTGCAATTAAAGATAAGAAAGGAAAAACAAAAGAAGCAGAGATAAAAATTGCAATTGTACCGACTGACATAAAACTGGATGATACGACAATTGCTCAAAATCCACAAAACACGCAAGACTCATCACAGCCAGGTTCTGGTGGAGCAGCTTCACAAGATACAAGTGTTATGCGTCCACCGCTTAATAAACCAGCTATAAAACCAGAAGTTAAACCAGAAGAAAAATCAGAAGCTAAATCAGGTGAAAAATCGAAAGAGCTACCAAAAGAACAATCAAAAGATCAAGCTGTTCAAGCATCTTCTACATCAGGACAGCCAGCATTAACTATTTCTGGACAAACCATCATCAATGCTTCATCTGGAGGGCAGCCGCAAGGACCTCAGCAACCCCAAGTGACACAAGCCACTCCTCAAGAAGGTGAAAAATTATGGTTACCTCAGATACCAAACATATCATCTGTTTTAGAAAATCAGCAAGCTGGTAAATCACAAGATGCTATTCAGGTATCAAGTACAAACTTAACTCGTTCAGTACTGAGTGGTTCGAAACTGTTGTTAGAGCTGCTTCCTAAGATAGATACTACTGGACTTGACTCTAAATCCTTAGTGGCTATATGGACATCAGCTAATAATATGACAGCTAAAATACCTGCGGTCATAGGTGTTTTACCAAAGCTTGTTAGAGCAATTGTTAATATCAATGACAATGAACCACAAGGTAAAGCAAAAATTAAAATCACTTCATTGGATGGTAAAGTCATCGTTGCTGAATCAGATATAACCGTAATAAAGCCAAAAGAAATAAGTTCATTGAAAGGTGTAAAATTCCTGAAACCGCAGGTTCTCAAACCTGCGGTTTATCGAGATCCTGGTGATTGGCAAAAAATTAGAATTGTTTTAACTGGCAAAAACTTTATTGGCAAGCGAGCAAAAGTTGGCGACAGAAAAGTAATTATCCCGAAAAACAACACTAAAAATATTTCAATATTAACGGTTGCTGAATTTAAAAACCCAAATATAAAAATAAACAAAATTTCTGTGGCTAAACAAAATACTGAGCTGACAATAAATCTTACTTTACCAAAAGATTATAAAGGTGGAAAAGAAACATTATTTATTTCAACACCGAGTGGTCAAACATTTATAGAAGTTGTGTTGGTTGGTGGGTGAAAACTTTGTTCCCACCATATACGTTCCACACGGCCCATGCTAAATTTACAAATTGTTATTCAAAATCTTAATGTGTTATTAACGCTAATCCAAATCGGCTACCACAAATAAACTATTCTTAAACTGTACAAATTTAGGATATTTTCAACTGAAAAACGTTCAAATCCTCCAACATTAAAAAAATTTTACCTATCTTTTTGTATCCTTAAATCTTGATTAAAGGCAATAATTTGAACTTAAATCTATAATTTTAGTTAACATAAGGTGACATTTGGCACAAAGACTCATCTTATTTAGCGTACTTATAACCAATTTAAAGTAAATAAAACTTAGTTTCTCTTAGGTTTTTAAGAGAAATTGTTGGTTTGTAAGAGTCTTGAACGGGCACATTAAATAAAGAATAAAAACAAATAAGTGTTTTCTCAGTGAAAGCATCTTGTTTGGTTTTATTTGTGGGCCAAAAGCCTGAGCAGAAACGTGTTTTGTGAAAGGCTACCCCTGCGAGGATCTTTTTTGAAGAGTGAGCTAAATAAATTCTTGCATCAATTGAAAAGGGCTATAGTAGCTCTTATATTTATTTTTAATCTTATTCTTGGAAATTTTTGGCCTATTATGGCTCTTGCCCAGGGCTCACCCGCAAAGGGTTCTAGTAGTACTACTAAGGGTGCTAATGCACAAGACAAAGATAGTTCTAAAATATCTTGTTCAATTGCAGAAAAATATTCAATCGTTTACTCATACAACACAGTGCTTGGAGAAGAGCCAGATTTAAAAGTGGTTAACCTCGTTTGTATAGCTCTGAAGAAAAAGAAACGTGCAGTAGTTTTTGAAAGTGTAGTAAATTACATAAAATCAATTTTAGAAAAAAATGATAATCTTCGTCAAAAAGCTGGAATCAATGCTTTTAAGTCAATCTTTAGCAAATCTCCTGATGAAGAGCAAATGAAGTTTTTAAATGACATTGTGTTTGAGGGTCCTATTTATTCTTACAGCGAATTAAAAGTAATTATTGATTTAAATAAAGACAGGTTTGTAGAAATTGCAAATCAAGAATCTCAAAAAGGCAAATATGAAATTAAAAAAGATAAAGATACTGGAGAAGCTGAACTCACGGAAGAATCTGGCATGGGCATTGAAAGGACTCTTAAAGCATTAACGCAGGATGCTACAGGAAATATAAAACAATCTGGATTCTGTACAAACATTGATGTTCAGTCTCCATTTGAAAAGATAATCATGGGACAAAGAAGCTCAACGCTTGGTTATCCAGAAAATGAAATTGATTTAAATGCAGGACATGGGCCCGTTACATTTGATGTAAGAGATTTAGGTTCTGTTGATTTAAATACAATAGGAGCCATTGCACAGTTTAGAGGTTCAAATGATTTTGCATTAATTACAATGCTTATGACTACTTCAAGTGGTGGATTTACTACACAGACTTTTTCAAATGGAACACAGGGTGGGACAAATGTTTTAATTAACTCAACAACTTTTTCAAGACAATCAAATCAAGCTTCTACAAGCGGAGAAGGTTTAGTTTGTACACTGCTTAATACCAGCCAACAACCAGATATTCCTGTAGGTGCTTTGCCAATAGGGTTTTTAACTACTATCAACGGTTCAAGTGTAACTTCATCACAGATTATGATTACTGGAACAAATGATCTGATTTTAAATAACTCTAGCAATATAACTTCATTTGCAAGCTTACCAACTGATCCCAATAAAGCAATTTTCTTAATAAGAGCTAAAACTCAAGACCAAAGCATTGAGGCTCTTGGAATAGCCACAAATACAAGTAGTGGATTTAGTGTTAGTTTAAGTACTGCAAGTTTGTTTGATATTACTGCAAGAACAAATGGAGAAACCATTGTTCATAACTTTATTGAGATTCCATCAAAAATACGAAGGACAGAGTCAAATGAAAGATTCCCAAACAATATAATCGGGACATTAGCGTTTATTCATGACAGAACTGAAAATCTGGAAAAAATTGGCCAATTAACATCCACTACAAATCCAAATGCAT
>JAHFBD010000221.1 GCA_023250175.1 Candidatus Melainabacteria bacterium | reverse complement strand
AGGAGCCGGTGGTTGAAACCCGAACTTCTGTTTTTTGTTGTTTATCATCATTTCTTTACTCTTTGTTTTCTTCCTTTTATATTTTAGTTTTAGTTTTTTGTTTACAACTTCCTGCTAATTGTTTTCAAAATAATGAAGATTACGATTCTATAATTGTTCATCCTAAAAAACAGCTTTTAAGATCACAAAGACTGTTGAATAACTTGATGTATAGAAGTGGTGTTCAAACTTTTGCAAGAATTACGGATAATGCTTTTGTTATTTCTTTGGATGAGTCTAGTGGAACTAAAAAAGAAGAAGTGGTTGCAAGTCTACGCAAGAGTGGTTTATATGATTTGGTAGAACCAGATTATAAGTTTTCTTTAGATGAAGAAACTGAGATTAGTAGAAAATATGTTAGGGTTAAGACTCATAAGAACTTAGATATTGCAAATGTCACTTTTGATGAAAAGGAAGCTAAAGAAATTACACCAAATGATAAAGGATTTTCAGCTCAATATTATTTAAAAGAAATTAATGCAACAAAAGCTTGGGATACAACGCTTGGGGAAGGACTTTTAGTTGGTGTTTTGGATACTGGAGTTGATGAAAGTCACCCTGATTTGACTGGTAAAGTAATCGGAGGAATAAATTTAAACAATCAGGATTTAAGAGATGAAATAGGGCATGGTACAGAAGTCTCTGGAATTATTGCAGCAAATACAAATAATACTCAAGGTATTGCAGGGATTGGATGGAATACAAAGATTGTTTCAATGAGAGTTACTGATGCTGCTGGTCAAGCAAGGGTTTCAACAGTGGTTTCAGCATTGAACGAGGCATCTAAAAGAGGAATTAAAATTGTACAATTAAGCTTAAGCACAAATCAATTTTCTCAGACTTTTAAAAGTGCTATTGAAGAAGCACAAAGCAAAGGAATATTAATAGTTTCAACGGGTGGTAATACTGGGATAGAGGAAGTAAGGTACCCTGCTGCATTTGATGGTGTAATAGGCGTGGGTGCAGTCGATGAATCAAAAGAAAGAGAATACTATAGCACTCAAGGTGAGCATGTAAGCATAGTTGCCCCAGGAGCTTCTATTTATACGACTTCTTTAAAAGATGGATATAATAGTGTAAGTGGTACTTCATTTGCTGCGCCACAAGTAGCTGGTGCAGCAGCTTTAGTCTGGTCTGTGGCTCCTGATTTAACCAATGACCAAGTAAGAGATATATTACTTCAGTCTGCTGATGATTTGGGTGACAGTGGTAAAGATAAAGACTATGGTTATGGACTTTTAAATATACAAAAAGCAGTTGGGTTGGCAAAATTAAGTCTTGGAAATACTTTGGAGATTAAATCTTGGATTAAAAATTTCAAAGAGTAAGTTTTATATAGTAATAAAGCCAATTACATTGTTATAAAAGGTGAGTTCACGATTATACTTTCAAATAATCGTTTTCCATCCTCACTTCCCAAGATGCTTTCACAAAAACGCTCTGGATGAGGCATCATGCCAAGAATATTTGATGCATGTATACCAGCTATGTTATTAATAGATCCGTTTGGATTAGTTTCTTCAGTTATATTTCCTTTTTTATCACAGTATTGAAAAACGATTTGTGAATTGTTTATATCTTTAGGTATGTAACGTCCGTCACCATGAGCAATTGGTAGCTTTATAATTTCTCCTTCTTTGTATAATTTTGTGAATGGTGTTTGATTGTTTACTACTTTTAGATAAACTTCATCACAAATAAAACTTAAAGATTTGTTTTTAGTTAATACTCCTGGTAAAAGTCCAATCTCGCATAAAATTTGAAATCCATTACATATACCAATTACTAAGCCACCTTTATTTGCAAACTCAACGACAGGTGAAATTATTTTTGAAAATCTACTAATTGCACCAGAGCGTAAATAATCACCATAACTAAAACCTCCTGGTAATATTACACAATCTGTTTTACTGGGTAGTTTTTCTTCGTTATGGAAAACTTCTATGACATCTTGCTTTAATATATTTTTTAAGACATAGACACAGTCTTTATCGCAGTTTGAGCCAGGAAAGGTTATTACAATAAACTTCATAAGATTTTATTCTATCATTAGGCAATTATAAAAATCCATTTGCTACAATAAAAGGTATATGCTAAGTAAATCTACACTTTTTACTCGTCCATGGAAAGGTCTTATTGATTGTTATAAGACTTATTTACCGGTAAATGATAAAACACCAATTATTACTTTGAATGAGGGAAATACTCCTTTAGTTCTTGCGCCACACATAACTAAACTTTGTAATGTCCCCGGCTTACAAGTTTATTTAAAGGTTGAAGGTGCTAATCCAACAGGCAGTTTTAAAGATCGTGGAATGACTATGGCTTTAACTAAGGCTTGTGAAGCAGGTTCTAGAGCTATCATTTGTGCAAGCACTGGAAACACTAGTGCAAGTGCAGCTGCTTATGCCGCACGTGCTCGTGCAAATGGGTATAAAATGGATTGTTTTGTTCTTGTACCAAAAGGTTATGTAGCACTTGGCAAACTATCCCAAGCAATGATTTATGGTGCAAAGGTTGTTCAGGTAATAGGAAATTTTGATGAGGCTCTAAAACTTGTAAAAGAAATTGTTGATAAGTATCCAATTACGCTTGTAAATTCTTTAAATCCATTTAGAATTGAAGGACAAAAAACAGGTGCATTTGAAGTTTGTGAACAGCTTGGTAGAGCACCGGATATATTAGCAATTCCTGTAGGGAACGCTGGCAATATTACTGCATATTGGAAAGGTTTTTGTGAGTACTTAAAAAATAACAGACCTAAAATGATTGGATTTGAAGCAAGTGGAGCTGCTCCTATTTTCCATGACAAAATTATTGAAAAACCGGAGACCATTGCAACTGCTATTAGAATAGGAAATCCAGCTAGCTGGAAGCAGGCGGTTAATGCTGCACAAGAATCTGGTGGTTTTATAGATATAGTTACTGATGAAGAAATTATAGAAGCATATAAAATACTTCATAGAGCTGAAGGTATAGCGTGTGAACCAGCTAGTGCGGCATCAGTAGCAGGATTATTAAAGAGTGCAAAACTACATAAAATTACTCCAGAGTCAACAGTGGTTTGTGTTTTAACTGGCAATGGTTTAAAAGATCCAGATAGTGCTATTAAATATAGTGCTTCTGAAGCTTGTGAAGTAAAAGCTGATATAAATGAAATAGTAAAGCTTATTGGTTTGTCTTAAGCTATATGTTTAATTTGCTCTGTCTCTTTTTCTTGTAATACTCCAAGAAGAAAGTCAGCATAAGCACTGCATTGTTTTTGTTTATCTGCAAAATATTTAGATTCTAATGATGTGAATTCTCCATTTGAGTGAGTAAATTTAAATTCAATAGCTTGTTTAATTGATTCATAAATATTGCGCCAATTCAAGATTTGTTCATAAGTAAGATCTTCTTTTATAGCTTTTTTGCGGGTTATTAAATTTGTTATAGAATCATCTAGCCTTAACTCCTGTGAATGTCTCAGTGTGGCTAAAAGAAATACGCTATATGCATGTTGAAATATCTCATCTTTTTTTGTTGATTTTAACTCAAAATATTTAGCAAGGGGTTTTTGTTTTTTTGGATCCTCTTGCGCTTCATTTATTAATGTGGAAAGCTTTGATAATTGTTGAATAGTATTTTGTATACTTGGTACTTTTTGTACAAGATTAGTAGGTGCTAGTGTCATGGCTTAGCTATTTACTCCTTTTCTTAATTATTTATATAATAAGGTCTTAAATTAGATTTTTATTAAATCTCATCTTTGAGAATGATAGTGCTAGTATAACTTGCTATATATAATTAGTCCAAATCCCGCCCACAAACAATACTTTACAAGTTTAAGACTTGAGATATTTAGGGACAAATTCCCAGACCCAATCTGCAAAAT
>JAHFBD010000037.1:6206-13657 GCA_023250175.1 Candidatus Melainabacteria bacterium | reverse complement strand
TAGCCTTACAGCCTGTTTGTATAATGGATTTTAAATATGGTTTTCCGACAGAATAAAACTCTCTGTGTAAATTATAGTTATCATATGGCTCCCAAAGTTTTTTACATCGCCCTACATAGGCATGAAGCTGCTCAGGTATATTTTCTATTTTTTCTTTTGTTATTTTCTCTAAATTTGTTTTATGCCATGTCTCAAGCAAATTAGAGCGGTTATAAGGAGGGCGATATAACTCTCTTGCCCAATACATAGCACCGTCATAATGTCCTTTTGTCTTTTCACTTGCATTGGATGGGTTTGATATGATTTTTTTAAATTTTTCTTCAACTGGTTCAATAAGAGACTCGTCAAGCTTAATATGATTTACTCTGTTCCAAATCTGGTCTCTAACCACTCTACTTCCTTTAGGAATATCATTGGCATAAGCTTCACCCTTTAATGAAATATCTATTAAGTGATAATAGAGCAATCCATTGACTGAAGAATCTTGGTCCAGCAATTTTAATAAGTTATTGTATAATTTTGGGGTTTTTATACCGCTGTCTTTTTTTAACTCAACTACGGCTAGTTCACAAACAATTTTGACAAGCTCTTCCTGTGCAGCATCTTTTATCTTAAGCTTTTCATTTCTTCTGAGAAGTTCAGCATCTTCCTTTTCAATTCTTTGAATTATTTTTTCAATTTTAGGATACCAGGCTTCCTTAAATAGTCCAGGAGGTAAAACATCTTTATGCCACCAATGTAATGTAGATCGAAATGAGTCTATATTCTTATGAAGTTCTCTGTTTTTTTTTGGATTAGCAATAAAATCAATATAAGCCTCAATTAAATCCTGATATTCTTTTTTAGATTCTTTAAGTATCGTTTTAAGTTGGCTTTCTGGTAAGTTCATGATAAATGAGGTGGATTGCTTTTCTTTATCATCTAAATCTAAACTGTTTTTATCTAAGGCTTCTTTAGTTTCTGCAAAAAATCGCTTTGCCATTTTGATTTGCGTTTCTTCAGAAATCATCCTCATAAGAGGAATACCTGTTTTTGCTGATAGAGCAAAGAAACCATTTGCAATCTTTTCAGATAACGGTGATTGTTCTTCGTTTAGATTTTTCTTATCAAGAGGTTTTAATTCCATAGCTTTAGGTTTATTAGGAGTGGTATCAGTCTTCTTTTCATCAGCACCACTAGCACTAATAACAGAAGCTAATCCTAATGTCGCTGCACCAATAATAGAAGATGATGGAATTCGCATTAATCTTCTCCCCACACTATTTTTCTTAAATCAACTTCACTTATTCGATTTCTTAGACCAAAACTATCAAGCACCATACTTATATACTCTCTTCTTTGTCCCGATGGTGCAAACTCTATAAAAACCTCCAAAAACTTTAATCTATAGTTTTTAAGTGGAGTTCTAACTATATCGGTATAAAGCTTAGGATCTAATATGCTAGTTTCTCGTTCAAAATCTTTTAACATGTTTTCCCTTTGCTTTAAATCCTTTATTGAAAATATTCCATCTAGCTGTTTAATATGTGCTCTACAATTAGTCTCAATCTGGGCTAACTCTTCTTTTGTGAAATCATTTTTATGAGCTCTACAATTTTCAAGATATTTCCAAATATATTTTGAGCCTAAAGATACCTGTAACTGTTCATCCATAGCCAGTTTTTCATTTGTACCCTTAAAAAGCCTTGTAGCAAGACGGTCAATGTTTTTATTATATTCTTCAAGCTTGTCATTCTGATTACTATATAGCAAAACTAAAGATAGTGCTGTATACGGCATGTTATGAGTACCTGTCCATCGTAAACGATTTTCAAGGAGATTTATAACATTAGAGGCTGTTTTTTTTGTTTCAACACCAACATCATGTAATTTTTTTACCTCTGGTATAAACTCAAGCAACTCTTTATCATTAGATATTAAGTGTTTGGTTTCTTCATGGAGCTTGCCTACACATGCACTTAAAACAATATTTGAGTTATTAAGTACTCTAATAGCAGCTTTTATAATTTCTGGGTCCAGTTTCTCGTTTTTATTTGCATTAAGTTTCTTTACAAGACTCTCATCCAAAGTCTCTTTTAATAGTGATTCTATATTTCCACCTTGACCATATAAAACACAATTCAATAAAAAATCCTGCGCCTGTGTTTTTTCATTTGGAATAACAGTTCCTTCTTTAATTGCCTTGTCTAACCTTTCATTAAAGGTTTTTATTTTGTCATCCAACTTTAATTTATTAATATCGTTTCTTCTAATACCACTATTTACATTGCCATGTAATATATAATCTTTAGACTGCCCAGAAAGAAGTTCATCTAGAACCTGCTCAGCAAGCACTTCCCCTGCTGTCTGAGCAATAAGCGGTGATTGCTCTATAACAATACTTTTCTTAGAAGTATTTAATGTGACATTGAAATCTGGAGCTATATTAAAAATAGCTTTATAAAGCATTCCTCGTACATGAGGCTCCTTTTCAGTACTTAGCCTTTTATTAATTACATCAATGCAATCCTTTGCCTGATTAGGATAAATAGAGACAAATGCTTTAAGTCCTTTAACATATAATTCAAAATGCTTATCATAAATCGTATGTTCAGGAGTAGTCTGTGATTTTTCTACAATAACTTTCTCCGTATTTAATTTATTTATAAATGTTTTATAGGGTTCTATAGAACTATCTTTTATAAAGCTTTCTACTTCTTTAGCATTTTCTTTAGGGTAAAAAGTAGTTCTTGAATCTTTTAACAGATTTTGAGCATGTGCTAAAAACTGTAAATAGGTTACAAGATGTTCTGACTCTGTTAAATCTTGTTTTGGATTGTTTAATTGTGCATTTTTAATAGACTCTTTAAGTGTAATATTTAAATAATCTTTATTTACCCTAACCATCTCTAACACCACAACAGGATGCCATGACCAGAAATTATTTATATTTATTTCAGATTGCATAAATTGTGAAAATTGTTTAAGGTCTTTATCTGTCTTTGAATTAAAATAATGATTTGAGAAAAGTGTTGCAATTTTTGTTATTGTATATATATCTTTCTTACCAACATGCCTTAAAGGCCAAGACAATGCATCTTTGCGAAAGGATTCTAAAAAAACCTCTCTTTTATCCGGTGGTAATTTTGATGAGCTTTCAAGCAAATTGCGAAACGTAATATCTACAGCAGTTTCTACAAACTTTTTTGATGCTTCATCTTGAGGTTCATCATTCCCAAGGAATCTATGCAAGAGCCTTATTAGTTCACGTCCATTATTTAAGACCTCTGGACTAGAAGAGTCCTTAAGTATTTTTTCACCTATATCCCTATATAGAGGCTCAATATTTTTAGCAATCTCTTCCTCTTTAAAACGAGTTCCATATGTACTCCACATCCACCCAGTAAAGCTACTTGTTGCTTTTAATAGCTCTACTTCTCTAAGCTGTATACTTTCAACTTCTTTTTTATCTTGTGGTGTTTTGTTCTTTGTTTTATAAGTATGGTTTACTTGTGCAGTTAAACTCTTTGCGGTTTCTCTTACGACATCGGGCTCATTCCATGTAAGATGTAAAAACTCAATGGTGCTATCAAGATGAGAAAGAAAAGCATGGTTAGTTTTAAACTCTTCTTTTTGCATTTGAGTTAAAACTTGTAAAATCAATTTTTTTATATCTTTATCTTTAGCAAAATTAACCGGTCCATATTCAGAATATGCATTTCTTACTCTTTGTATTATTGATATTCCTAAAGTATTATTTTCTGGACTTTTATCTAATAAATGCTTACAGCCGATTTCAAGAATAGGCTTAAGGTGTTTTGCTCCGGCTTGATAGATTTCTCTATGTTTATCATAGCTAGGATTTAATTCTCCCAGGTCAGTATCACATAAATTTCTAAAATCAGTCAGTAACTTAGGTATATCATCTGGCTTTGCTTTAGCTATTTTATTTAAAATCGGCTCTTGCCAAGCTATTATACATTCTGGATTATCGGTATATGCTGGTCCTTTAAAAAAAGATTTTGCTATTCTAAATGCTTCTTCATAACGTTTCTTATCTAGTTCAGAAGCACTATCTTCTGGTAATTTACTTAATATACGGCTTAGTATTTTCTCAAAAGGTTTCGTTAAAGAAGTATCTACTTTTACACGGACTATCTCACCTTTATATTTTCTAATCCGGCTTTCTGGTGGATTATCATTCATAAATGCTTCATCCATAATGCATTTTTGTATAACTAGCGAAACATCACTCCAGTTTTGCTCTAGATTTTTATCTAAAATATCAAGTAACTTAAAATAAACTTTTGGACTTTTTATACCGTTATCTTTTCTTAGTTCTAATTTTGCTAATTCTGCAACTGCAAAGACAGAATGATACCGATGCTTTATTTTTAGATCGAGTTTAAATTCTTTATCAATGCGGTTTATAATTTTTTCTATTTCTGGATACCACTTTTCATTAAACAGCTTTGGTATAGTGTGAATATTCATGTCACCTCTATCAGCCAGTAAATTAGCTAATATCAAAGCATTGAATCTAGCACTTGTTTCTTTATCTTTTTCTCGCTTATGTTCAGGATTAGACAGAGCATTAATATAAGCTCCTATTAAATCTTTATATTCATTTTTACAGGCAGGGAGAATGTCTTTAAGTGACTTGTAATTAGCCGGTATTGCATTAAGTAAAAGTAATAAAGATTTTTCTTGTGTTTTTAAGTTTGCTGTATTATTTACCAAAGCATTTTTAGTTTCAGTAAAAATCTTTTTTGCAAGCTTAACTCTCTCTTCTTGAGATAATGGTTCTAATACCTTATAAGCTAAATCGACATGGTTAATATCAGAGAGATTATCCAATACAATTTCTTTTTTATTTGTTTTTTCTTCTCCTTTTACCTGAGTAGAAAGTGGAATATTTGGGATTTCTTTTTTTTTCTCTTCACCATTACTAGTACTAATAACAGAAGCTAGCCCTAATGTTGTTATACCTATAATTGAGGGTGGTAAAATTCGCATTTTCTTGCCTATACCTTTTACTATTTATTATCCAAAATAGTTTTACTGCACTCTGCAAAGTCTTTCATAGCTTTAGCTTGGCTAATCACTGTAAACTTCACTTGTAAAGGAGTACGATATGAGTTGTTATTAGAAGCTGTCTCTGTAGAAGGTAATTCAAAAATTCCTTCTTGAAGATTTCCTTTTGCTAATTCATTAGAATCGATTTGCGTCTGAACACTAGAAAGATATTTTTTGCGATAAATATCAGCATGAAAAACTGGTTCTTCATTTTGAAGTCTTAGCTGTCCCAATAAATGTTCAATAGGTTCTCCTATTCGAACAAAATTTATTAATGAATCTAAACCAATAGTCTTAAACCCCAAATCCGAGTATTTTTTTTCGGTTATTTCCCAAGCATCTAAAAGCTTTTCAAAGTCATTGCACTTTCCAAAATAACTAAAGCTTGCTTCAAGTGCAAAGTCATTAGCTGCACTTACATATTGGTTTTCAATTTCTTTTATACTTTGAGACTTCAGTGGATCTAATAACAAAGACACCTCACTATCTTTAAGCGGAGGCAAAGTTATACGATTATGTAGAAATGCTGGGAATATTAAACTCTGCGATTTCATATGGGCTTTCCTAAGCTAATTGGGCTAATTAAAGTATTACTTATTTAACTTCCTCTATTTAAAAGTTGGGGTTTATTATATCACTTCACTTACAAGTTTTTTACACAACAAAGACCCAATTATTGCTATACTCATACTTAGTTTCTGAAAGACATTATTAAAATGAAGCTTGAATTAGTAAAGTCAAGAATTAACCCACCTATTAGCTTAAAAGAGCTTGAAAAGGTGCTTCCAAAGATTTGTGATAAAGAGACTTCACAAGACCCAAATGGTTGGACACCAACCAATCCTTTGTGGGGGCATTGTGCAGTTGTTTCACTTGTTGCTCAAAACCTGTTTGGAGGAAATCTACTTCGGGCTTCACTTCAAGACACCGAATTTGCACACATGAGATCCCATTATTGGAATAAGCTCGCAGATGGCAGCGAAGAGGATTTTACAAAACCTCAATTTGGTGAACACTATCCTCAAGTTTTAAAAGCAGAACCCAGAGACAGATCATATGTGCTCCAATACATAGAAACTGCGAAACGTTATAAGCTTCTTGCTTTGCGTCTTGCAAAAACATTAAATAATGACAACCCGCTTTTTGACGACCCTATTTATAGAGCATGTTTTGAGACTGCACTTGAATCGGAATGTCAGAAAATGAAATTTGGTTGTGTGATAACTCATGACTCAAAGATTGTTTATCAGGGTGCTAATAAAACCATTGAGGCATTACGTTCACTTTGTGAACAAGAATGTATTAGATTCTCAATACAATCTCGAACTGAACAAATGCTGGGTGCATGTGGGCATGCTGAAGAGCTTGGATTATGGGCTGTAGCAAAGAAAAAGATCCCGCTGGATGAATGTGAGCTATATATAGCAGGTGTACATCCCAATGGTTTACCATGGATAAAGAAAGAACCAGAACATACCTGCTTAAGATGTTCTACACAAATGTATAATGCTGATGTTAAGAAAATATTTGTACCAGTTGTAGACAAGTGGATAGGAATAACACCAAAAGAAGCTTTAGATACTGCTATTAAATATGCAACTAAAGAAAAAGCTGTTACTACCTAGCTAGCATAATATTTCTAAGTAAATGACTTATAAGGTAAGATTTTATCCGATTGATTCGGTAAAATCTGTAAGATGTTATAAATGGTAGATTGGAAGCACTATGGAAAGCCGATTTTGGGAGTGCAGCGAAAAAATCGGCGGTAGGTAGAAAGAAAAAGCTGTTTAAGGATTATTAATAGGGCATCGTCCTGGAAGCGGTGTACCATCAGGTTTTGGACATGGCTCATGAATAGGAGTAGGTGAGGGCTGCTTAACAGGCTGAGGAGTTGGTTTTTTAGGTACAGGTTTTGCAGGGGCTGGAGCTGGTTTAGTATCTGGTTTTGGTGGGGCAGTCGGTGCTGCTGGCATTATAAATGGACCTATTGTTCTAAGTTGAATTTTCATTGATTGTTTCCTTCTAATTTTTAGGTTATATTTAAATCTCTTCTATCATAAAATCTTAAATCTTTACTTGAATCAAGCACTTTGGGTAAAAAAAGTTTTGTCCATAGTCCTTTTTCTATATCTCCAATTCCTTCATCACTTAATGGAATTGCTTTATCTTTTTCGTGGACTATCATATCATAGGTATCAAGCATAATCGGTGACTCTGGCTGAGTCCAGTAATCAAGCGTATCTGTTATAACAAGAACAGGAAAATAGTTTTTATCATTTATACCTTGCTTTCTTCCTTCATGCCATTTATACGCTTCACCAAGCATTCTAAACACATTTGGATTTTGAGCATATACACCGGAGTTGGTATCAAAATCTGCATCAAACTCCCCTGAA